>JAIKZC010000352.1 GCA_024682575.1 Lachnospiraceae bacterium
AGAATAATACAGTTACGAACTTAAGTGGACGTAGCTGTATTATTTTTGTCATTTCAAACCACAAACTACCCTGCGCGGACCGCCTATGCTTCCAAATCCGCTTCGGGTAGTTAGGCAAGTTTCGCATTGTGGCAAGCCACAACGCGCCGCTTCGCTAAACTTGCCGGTGGGCTTCGCCCCCTCGGAACCCCCGGCAGCAAAATTTTTTAAGTCATCACAAAAGGAGAGAAGATTTCATGCGTAAAGTGAATCGAAAAAGAGATAAAGCTGTCATGGTAAGAATGAATTCAGCAGAGTATGCAGACCTGCAGAACAGAGTTAAAGAGTCAGGTCTTAGCCAACAGGCATATATCATAAATGCTGTCAAGGGTGCAACCATAACGCCCGCAGACGAGATAGAAGTGCAGAAAGAGATCAGCAAAACATTCTCTGACCTTGTCAGACAGTTAAGAGGACTTGCAACCAATGTTAATCAGATGGCTCATGTTGCAAACAGTCATGGTGATCTTCCTGCTACAGAAAAACTGATCAGAACTTCTGAAGAAATCTCAAATTACAGAAAGGAATGTGAAAAGATATGGCTGTTAATAAGGTCGTCAATAAATCAACCAAATCACATGGGGCAATGAGAAATGTGATCGAATATATCCTCCAGGATGAAAAAGTCAGAGAGGGATATGTTGATATCATCGGTCCTTATGCTCCGGATCAGATCACATGGGATGAAGTTTATAAATCATTTCTTGCCGAAAAGAAATTATGGAATAAAGATT
Organism: Lachnospiraceae bacterium; assembly: GCA_024682575.1. Lineage (GTDB taxonomy): Bacteria > Bacillota > Clostridia > Lachnospirales > Lachnospiraceae > NK4A144. Next base: position 774 of record JAIKZC010000352.1, read on the forward strand.
CCGGCAGAATGTATGCCCACAACATCATAAGTTTTCATAAGGATGAAAAGATATCTCCGGAAGAAGCTCTGAATGTAGGACGTGAATTTGCAGACAAATTTTTCTCTGGCTACCAGAGTGTGATTGGCGTTCATCAGGACAAAGACCATCTTCATGTTCATATCGTTACAAACAGTGTTTCATATATTGATGGATTGAAACTTCATCAGACTAAGAAAGATTTGGAGAAGCAAAAAGACTTTACTAACAATCTCTGTCGTGAGCGAGGTCTTTCCGTCACTGAAAAGGGAAAACATTTTGATGGCAGAGCTATGGAAGAGGGAGAGATCATTGCATGGAGCAAGGACAAATATAATCTTTTCAAAAATGAATCCAAGAAAAGCTTTGTCGCTGATTGTGCCATTGCTGTTCTTGAGGCAAAAGAAAACTGCTGCAGTAAAGAAGAATTTATAAGGCTTATGGAAGAAAGAGGCTGGCACACAACATGGGCTGACAATAAAAAGCACATCACATTTCAAAACGAAAATGGTGATAAAGTCCGAGACAGTAATCTTTCAAAATCTTTTTCACTAAACATCAGCAAGGAGGCTTTAACAGATGAATTTGAAAGACAGAATGCAATGCTCAGCGAATACCGAACAGAGCCAGGCAGAGATGCAGAAGCTCTTATCCGAGAGGTCAGAACTGATATCAACGATAACCGAGCTCAGAACAGAGCTATTGTCAACGCAGAAAATAAATCAGTCGCTCGTGAAAAACAATCAGTTTCTCACGCAGAGCAACGACGACTTGAGGAACAACGCAGGGCTCTTGAGCAGGAAAGAGCAAGAGCTCTTAGAAGGAAAAAATCGAGATCTTATGACATGGAACTATAAATTGCAGCAACAGGTCAATACGTCCAATATACAAGCCGTAGAGGACGCTCAGGCAGCTCAGAAGGCTGCCGAGCGTAGGGCGGCGCAAGATATATCTGACTATAAAAAATATGCAGATAAAAAGATTTCAGATGCCATCAGTTCTAAGAATGCTGCTCTAAAGCAAGCTAAAGAAACTGTGCGAGCTGCTAAAGAACTGGCTAAACTTGGATGGGGATTATTTGCTGTAACAGTTCTATGCTGCGTCACTTATTTTGTGTTTATATGAAAGGAATGAATCATGGATATTAGGGAATGCGCATACAAAAGAAACCTTTATAAGCTCAATGATGAGCAACGCATTTTTGTAGCTAAGAGAATAGTTAAGGACGTTGAACGTATTGCAAAAGAGAAGAATATTTCTGAGGAAGCTGCGCATGATTTTTATATTAAAGGGATTTTTCAATGATGCAAAAATCTGATGCGTGTATTGAATCATATAGAATCACATTTTTAGAAGAATCGAGAGGTAAAAAATATTTAAGAAGGTTAAATTTCAGGGTATGTTTAATGGCTCCGAATATGAAATTTAGAAGAATTATGCTATAATAATATTGACTAAAAGACAATTCGGTTATTGAAATAATCACTATAAAAATGTTGATTGTAACTCGAAGCAATGTCACTTGCCTTATTAGTTTGTTTTAGATTAATCAATTTTGGGAGGCTACTATGAAAAAGGTCTTATATGCAGTTATTATATGTGCTCTTTTAACGGTTGGATGTGGACAAAAAGGTGATGAATTAATAAATACAGATAGTGATACTGATAAAAGCACATCTGACGTTTATTCAAGTCAGGAAATTCTTGATAATATCACAGAGGAAATGACAGAAAATGACGAAGCTATTGAACCGAGACCATATGGTAATTCTTTGTCAAAAGGTTATGCATTAGATGTCCTTAAGGATGTAGAATGTGGCAGTTTCGTCAATTTCGGCAGATACGAACAAGATGGTAATCTTGAAAATGGTACTGAGGATATCGAGTGGGTGGTATTGGACAAGAGTGATGGAAAAGCATTATTACTTACAAGATATGTAATAGATGGTCAGGTTTTCAATAAAGGCGGAGAATATAGAACGTGGAAAGATGCAACCTTGAGAAATTGGTTACAGGATGATTTCTTTTATTCGGCTTTTTCAGCTGATGAACAAAAGGCAATTATTGAAACAGATAATACAAATCCGGGTACTATGGATTTTTTTGAGGAAGATAACAAAGCTAATTTGGAAGACGGACTTGACTATACAGAAGGTGAGGAAGGGTTTGAAAACACAAAGGATACCGTTTTTTTACTTAGTTTGGAAGAGGTGCAGAAGTATTTTTATATTCCAAAAGAATCAGAAATAGGTCCGGATGAGCTTTTATCTAATGTGATTAATGAGGATGCGATTGCTTATCCAACGGATTATGCTAAAAGCAGAGGTATATGGGAGCAGGAAGAACTTGATGGATATCCAAGCACAGTTACGGGTGCAACAATATGGTATTTAAGAAGCCCTGCAAGTGAGAAATTCTCGATGACATTAGCTGTTTATGCGATGGGAATTGTTGATGGTGATGAGACTAGTCGTATTTCAGGCATAAGACCTGCAATTTGGGTTTCATATCAATGATATAAATCGTAATTAACTCACAGATTTAATTTGAAAAATCTTTTTTATATGATATATACGATACAACATTTTAACCTCGGAGAATCAAATGAAAATCTACTTAGATAACTGTTGTTTCAATAGGGTTTTGGATGATAGAAGCTATCCTGTTATATATCTTGAAAGAAATTCTGTTATGCTTATTTTAGAGCTTGCAGAAAACAAACGTTTAGAGATAATTGGGAGTGATATGTTGAAAAAAGAAATATCTGATACGCCTGATTATTTCAGAAGAGAGCGATTATCTCTAATGTATAGTCTTTGCTCATCTGAAATAAAAGTTACAGAAGCAATCGTTGACAGAGCATTAGAAATACGCGAACATAGT
>JAIKZC010000374.1 GCA_024682575.1 Lachnospiraceae bacterium
GACAAGCGGCAGAATTTTTGTCAATAATACTGAAGTTACAAAATTGAGACATGGTCAGATTCCGAAGTACAGAAGAGGTATCGGAACAGTGTTTCAGGATTTCCGTCTCTTAAAAGACAGAAATGTATATGAAAATGTTGCGTTTGCGCAGCGCGTTATATCAGTACCCGGAAGTAAGATACGTAAGAATGTTCCAAGCGTTCTTTCACTGGTTGGACTGGCTGAAAAATACAAGTCAAAGCCAAAGGAGCTTTCAGGAGGAGAGCAGCAGAGAGTAGCTCTTGCGAGGGCGATCATTAATAAGCCGCCGCTTCTTCTTGCAGATGAGCCTACAGGAAATTTGGATCCTAAGAATTCCTGGGAAATTATGAAGCTCCTCGAGCAGATAAATTATAATGGTACAACAGTTCTTGTCGTAACCCATAACAGAGAGATAGTTAATGAAATGAGAAAGCGAGTGATCACAATGAAAAAAGGTGTGATCGTAAGTGATCAGAAAAAAGGTGGTTACATAGATGAGGATTAGTACATTTTTTTATTCACTGGGACAGGGATTAAAAAATATTGTTAGAAACAAGCTATTTTCCCTGGCAACGATAGCTACGATAGCAGCATGTGTTTTCATATTCGGGCTTTTCTATTCAATAGTCCTTAATTTTCAGAATATTGTCAGGCAGGCTCAGGCCGGTGTTGCAGTGACGGTATTCTTTGACGAAGGCACTTCGGATGAGAGGATTGCTGAGATTGGTGAAGAAATAAAGCTCAGGGGAGAAGTGTCCAAAGTAGTTTTTGTATCGGCTGAGGAAGCCTGGGAATCTTTCAAGAATGAAAATCTTGGAGAATATGTTGACAGCTTTGGAGACGATAATCCGCTTGAAAATGACGCTAATTATGAGATATATCTGAATGATGTTTCGATGCAGAATAACCTGGTTGATTATGTGGAAGATCTCGATGGAGTAAGAGAAGTTCACAAATCAGTTATAGTTGCATCGATGCTTACATCGGTTAATTCCCTTGTGGGGTACGTTTCTTTGGGAATTATATTTATTCTTTTAGCAGTTTCAATATTCCTTATAAGCAATACTGTTTCTCTCGGCATCACCGTAAGACGGGAAGAAATAGCAATAATGAAACTTATAGGAGCAACTGATTTTGTAGTCCGTGCACCTTTCGTTTTTGAAGGAATGATCTTAGGACTGGTAGGGGCAGCGCTTCCGCTGCTTGCCATATACTTTGTATATGATAATATTGTTACTTACCTGTCTGAAAAGTTTATACTGCTGGATTCTTTACTTAAATTTTTAACAATTAACGAAATATTCGGTACACTCGCACCAATTTCACTTGGTCTCGGTATCGGAATAGGTTTTCTTGGCAGCTTTACCACAGCAAGAAAACATTTGAGGGTATAAAAAAATGGGGAAGCTTTTTAATGATCTTTAGAGAGATTTAAGGGCTTTCCTTTTTTAGATTTGGAGTAATAATATATTATGAAAAATAAAATTGGTTACGCATCAGGAGTTATCACAGGTCTGCTTGCAGCCTGCCTGATAATATTTCTGGTGCTGGGGGTAAAAGGAGTAAAGGGTATATTAAGCGGAGGTGCTTCAGCATCTTCTAATGATATCCTTTTGAACAGTGAAGTGACAGGAAAACTCAATTTCCTGAATGATATAATCGATGAGAAATATCTTGCTTACAGTGATGATCTTGGCGCTGTAGATAAAGCAGATGGTCTGTATAAGGGCTTGTTTGAATCACTTGGTGATCCGTATTCGGAATATTATACGGAGGAGGAGTATAAATCTTTATCCTCCTCACTCAGCGGCTCGTTCGAGGGAATCGGAGCAGCAATAAGTGAAAACAAGGCTACAGGAGAGTTTGTGGTTCAGAGCCTTACGGAGGACTCTCCTGCAGAAAAATCAGGCGTACTCGTCGGAGATATTTTTTATACAGTCGATGGAAAAGAAGTCAGTGGCTGGACATTGAGTGAACTTGTTTCAAATGTTAGAGGTGAAAAAGGAACTACTGTAGAGATCGTCTTTTTGAGAGGCGAAAACAGGGAAGAAACAACAATAGATATTGTCAGAGATTCTATCAAGAATAAAACCGTTTCGGTCAATATGATAGATGATGAGACTGGATATATGATACTTGCTTCCTTTGAATCGGTAACGACGGATCAGTTTGATGAAGGACTTGCCGAACTCAGAAAAATGGGAATGAAGAAGATGATCCTGGATCTTCGTGGAAATCCCGGCGGAAATGTGGAAGTATG
>JAIKZC010000377.1 GCA_024682575.1 Lachnospiraceae bacterium
CTGATCGAATACCCGGTTACAAACTCCAAAGCTGCTGTAGAACTTGAAAACAAGATATCTCTGTTTGTTTTCATATTTTTGTCAATATATCCTGCATCTGTGTAATTCTTTCGACGTTTAATGATTCCCTTTGGTAAAGAACTTTCTATATTAGCATTGATTTTACTTCCGGCTAAAAGCACAAATCCCTCTGATGTCATTGCACAGGACGCATTGACCGATGATGTTTTATAAAATAAAATTTTCTCATCTTTTATATCTTTTTCAGTTTTCTCTTTATTATCTGTACTATTAAGCTTCTGCATCGGCTCTAATACCTTGTATCCCAGTGCATTAATAAGAACCCGGATATTATCTATAAACTCATCCATAGCTGCTTGTTGAGATTCTTTTAATACAGTATTTTTATAAGTATTTTTTGTAAGAATTTCATACCTATTATTCTTCTTAGCTATTTCCACCAGATTGTGCTCTAAATATCTTATCAGAGCTTTATTCAAGTCACGCCCGGTAAAAATAATCGCTGTATTCCAATAATATTTTTCCTTATCTGCTGCTGCATCACGAAGATGCTGAACTAAGCGGTCCTTAACATTCTCTGCTTCGCCTATATAAACTGATTCCAGATCATTTTCTTCATCTTTGCAAAACAAGAAATAAACGCCAGGCTTTTGTATATCCTCGCGTGTACATCCAGATACCTCTATTCTCGGAATTTTTATTGCTTTACCATTCCAGTTAGAAAGTTCCGCCGTAATAATACTATCTGCAGTCCCATTAACTAAAAAAAGCTCTATTGACTTCCCGTACATACTTCCTCCGCCTTGCTTAATGACTTCTAATATTTTATGATCAAAAGTATTAATTCTTGAATAATTATATCATATCTTTATGCAGCCCTTTCGATGTATACATTTCTAAATTAAGCAAAAACATTCTTCTTATAGTCTCAACTTCAAAAATAATAGTTGTCTCGTCTCAACCTGATATTTTTCAATAGTCAAAACTGTTGCCAAACAATAAAAAAAGAATTCCGGCGGATCACCGATAATTTGGCAATCTACCGAAATCCTTTATTTTAAGCCTTTATTACAGTTCCATTATCTAACCTTTGACAGCAGAACCACCGTCTCGATATTTGTTGTCACTATTATAGTAACACAAATTACCACTCTTTAGACTATTATCGGAACACAATTTTGAACTATTTTTCTTTGTGTCAAACTTAGTCTTAGCATTGTCAATGCTATCCTTAAAGCCGGTTTTATAAATAAAAGTGATTTTATAGGGATCTTTATTACCTTCATCATCAACCCCACCGATGATGACTTTTTCAACTATACTTTCAAATACTGCTCTATCAAATTCTTCTAGCACTTGATTTTCCGATAAAGCTTTCTTAAACTGTTCAATGCGTTTATATAGACTATGCTTATCTTGAAGTTGTTCCTGAAAATATTCAGCTTGTTCTTCAAAAGTTTTTAGTTTTAACTGCAAGTCTGTGTCCATTGACTCGTAGATGTCCTTTTCAATTCCACCTTCGATATATTTTTCTAATAATTTTTTTCTTTTTGAAGCTATTGAATCTGCCTCTTTATTTGCTTTCTCATAGTTCTTTTGAACCGTATTATCTCCTAATGTGTCCTCAACTCTTTTCAGGAATTCTTTCATCACATCCATATTATCAGTACAAAGAAGTCTATAAGATTCAATGAAAGCTTTTTCAATTATATGTTCCGGAATTCCTTTTGAATCAGGGCATAAATGCTTTCCCTTTTTTGTTGAAGTAACGCATTGCCAAATATTCTTCTGATATTTAGTCTCACTATGCCAACTTCTTCTAGATAATGCGCAACCACAAAATCCACATTCAAGCATAGAACTAAAGGCATATTGTCTGCTATATTTGAATCTCTTTCCTATCTCAACATGATGTTTCCTACCACCATTTCTTTTATTCCTTATTTCCTGAGCTTTCTCAAAAGTATCACGAGAAATAATAGGTATATGATGATCTTTTATATAAAATTTATCTTCTTCGCCTAAATTATTTAATCTTCTTTTTGATATTGGATCAACGGTAAATGTCTTTCCTTGAAGGATATCTCCAACGTACTTCTCGTTATTTACTACCCCCATAACGCTTGATGAAGTCCACTTGTTACCTCTAAGAGTCAATAATCCCTTTGCATTAAGCTCATTAGCTATCATAGTACTGCCAGCCCCAGAAACATATCTTTCAAATACATATTTGACTATTTCTGCTCCTTCTTCATTTACAGAAAGAGTTTTTGTCTCACTATCATAGTCATATCCCATGCAGCTCTGAAAGCCAACCAATTCGCCACGCTTCATCTTCATTTTTAAGCCTTTTTTTACATAAGACGAGATATTTTCCACTTCTTGTTGTGCTACAGAACTAAGAATAGTTAAAAGAAATTCACCATCTTTCAAAGTATTAATCTTTTCAACTTCAAAATAAACAGCAATATTCTTTTCTTTAAGCTGTCGAACATATTTCAAAGTATCAAGCGTATTCCGCGCAAATCTTGACAAACTCTTGGCTATCACCATATCTATCTTATTTGCCATGCAATCAGCTATTAGCCTTTGAAAGTTTTCTCTAGTTTCGGCTTTTGTACCTGTCATTGCCCTATCAGCATATACCTCAACAAACTGCCAATCAGGATTCTTTTTAATCAAATCCGTATAATATTTGACCATGGATTCATAGCTTTTAATTTGTACTTCATCATCAGTACTTACCCTGCAATATGCAGCTACTCTTATTCTATCTTTACGTTTCACTGTAGACGAGTTATCGAATTGATTATTAGCTTTAATTATCTCAACTTCCATACCTCCTCCTTTTGTGTTCCCAACGTAGTATGTTATGTAAAATATAGCATAACGCACATACTATTTCAAGTATTTATGTTAGATATGATTCCATAATCTTTCATGAGTTTTTTCAATATTCTCTTGTACTCTGCACTTGAAATAAGTTCCAATAATAAAAGTTTTTTTAACATTGCAAGCTGAACGCTATATCTTTTAATTTTTCTTTCATCCATGATATCCACCTCCCTGTGAATCTCCGGATAATATCTGCCAATAAAAATCCACTTGAAAATTTCATCAATAGAAGTTTTATCGGCAGACATTATAAATAAACTCTGCAAGTAGTTACCAGGCTCGTAACCCACATTGGTCTTGCACCACCGTCGCTAATTGGTTTCCATTAGGAAAATGTATCATTATTACAGGAAGTATCATCGCCACAACAGGCTCTTTTCTGTTGTTAACCAGAACAGACAACGCTCACCGCAAATACACGGATCATCGCACCATCCACTTAGCAAGCTCCACTTTCCATACGTCTTGCAGAATCAACAATATTCAGTTATCAAAGTACAACCCACTATACGTGATAATTCTTACTTGGACTTGTCAGTCCTTAAAACCCACAAAAGACACTATGACTGCTATACCATATAACTTTTATGAGTTTTATGAGAATGACAAATTTTCTTATAAATGTAAGAATGTCTGAAAGTTCTAATCACTTTTTTAACCAAGTTTTAGTCTGAACTTCGGAATGACTCTTATAAGAAGGATGAAAACTTCCTGCTTACAATCCTGAAGGTTTTCATCCGATATCTTTGGATTCAGCGTTTTCAGTACCTTTTCAACAAAAGGTGTAAATGCCTCAAGTATATAGCCAAGTGATACCCTATTACCATCTAATGCTGACATAATGACATCATAGTCAATCTGTATATCTTCTTTCATACTTCTCAATCCTCGCTTTTGCTTTTTTCAAACCATGATACTTATATGCTTTTGCTCGATCTGATGATATTCCTAGAATTTTTCCGATCTCATCATATCCAAGCCCATACGCTTCATGCAGTATCAAAGATTGTGCTTCTCTTTCAGATAGTTCTTCAAGCAAAGTTGCCAAATTTTCATCATTTAGCTTTACCTTGTAGTTTGTAACTTCAATCTCTATGCCGTTTTCAATTTCATGTCGATCCTCAGTTGACATATATCTGCAAAAGCTCTTCTCATCCAGTTCATCTAAGGATATACCACCATTATATTTCTCATGGTTCTTCATCTTCCTGATTACATTTCTTGCGCAATTTACAATAGAACTACACATGAAACCTACAAACTCCGCAACTATTGCATCCTGCTCATTTTCATACTGCTTCAAGATTTCTTCCTTTCCGTGAAGAACCTTCTAAACATCCTTACATTTATAAACTGTGTTTTGAGGCTCCAAAACGTAGCGGATAAAAAAGAAAATTTTTATAAATTTATATATAAACACTTGAAGTACAGCAAGACATCACCTTCTTTCATGCTTTGATATTAAAAAAATCCCCCAGCAAATTCACTTGCTGAGGGAAATAAGATTGAGTATTACAATTTTCATAAATCAAACACGTTATAACAGATTTTCCAAGAAATCACTTCAATTTCAAAACAGGATTTTTCAATAGCTCTTTTATCATATCATCGTATATATTGATATCCTCAAGTCTGGACAATACAGTGGTTCTTTTTCCACCATCTTTACTTGAGCCACCACAATGATATATTTTCTCATCCTTCGTACCATAATCAA
>JAIKZC010000047.1 GCA_024682575.1 Lachnospiraceae bacterium
GCGGGATTTATCAGACCTGTAGAAACGCTCAAAGATATGCTTTCTATCTTCCTCTGAAATAGCCTCTCCACTGTTTGAAACAGTCAGTCGACAATGTGAACCATCACCACTGAGCCTCACTCTTACATCTCCCTTCGGTTCACAATGACTTATCGCATTATCCGTCAAAACGGAGATGAGTTTATCCAGAGCACTGCTGTCGCCGGTAACTTTTATATCATCTGCAATCTCATAGTCAAAATTTATGCCCTTTTCATAAGCAGTTGCCTCAAATGGCATTACACAGGCAAAGGCAAGTTCGCTTAAATTTACCTCTTCTTTTACAATAGAAACAGACTCGATCCTTGAAAGATCAAGAAGCTGATGAACCAGCACTGACATTTTTTCATTTTCATAAATGATATTCTTAAGCCAGCTGTTGTCTTTTATTTCTCTCTGAAGAATCTCAGCATTGGCATTTATAGTAGAAATCGGTGTTTTCAGCTCATGTCCGGCATCGGATATAAACTGTTTCTGCTTCGTGTAGGCATCCTCTATCGGTTTCATTATCCAGCCGGATAAAACGATTGAAAGCCCAAAAAGTACAAGAACCGCAACAGTTCCAAAAATAAACATGTTTTTCATAAGACTTTCAATGGCACTGTCTGTTTCCGCGGTGTTCATCATTGTTATAAGAAGGTAATCATCGCCCTCTGTTACCAGATAAGTAACATCCTTTCTTTCTGAATAGTCACGGTGTTTATCAAGGAGTTTATCCGCATAGGAAACCAGCTCTTCATCACTGAAGCCCGAAAACGGATTATTCAGAAGCGATTTCAACTTCCTTTCTTTGTCGTAAGAAACCGCAAAGAATGAGGCGACATGGAAATCGGTCATATCGACATCCGGATTTTCTCCCTCAGGCATATTATCAAGATTTGAATCCGGAAAACCATGAAGCTCATATTGCTCTGCAAAAAGCTTCAGCATATCTTTATTCTTTTTTGTAGTTTCCATTTTGGTCGTTGCATAAATTACCACAAAGGTTGTAGCTATGACTGCGACCAGAAATATCATTATGATAGCAACAAGTCTTATTCTCGTTTTTGAAAACATCGAATTCCCCCATTTTGAGCCCTAGAGGACAGAGTATCTGGTGGAATGACCCTGGGGGACGGAGTATGGGGTTCATTTTGTTCCAAAATGAACCCCATACTCCGTCCCCCAGGGTCATTCCACCAGATACTCCGTCCCCAGGCTCATTTTGCAGACAACACATATCCCATTCCACGGACAGATTTTATCTCAGATGCGGTGCCGAGGAATTTAAGCTTCTTTCTGGTAAATGAAATATAAACTTCCACATTATTATATTCTGCTTCACTTTCAAAGCCCCAGGCCTTAACAGTGAGCTGATCCTTTGAAATGATCCTGTCTTTATTTGACATTAAACATTCCATAATGCGAAATTCTTTTTCCGGGAGTCGGATCTCTTTTCCGCTTTTCCTGCAGCTTAAAGTCATGGAATTTGTATTTAAGGAAAGATCACCGCTGCTCAGGCAATCATCCTTTACCTTTGTATCTCTTCTTAGCAGTGCCCTCACTCTTGCCAGCAATTCTTCCACCTGAAAAGGCTTTGTGAGATAATCATCCGCGCCGCTGTCGAGTCCCTCCACCTTGTCATAAAGATCGCTCTTTGCAGTAAGCATCAGCACCGGCGTATTTACACCCTCTTTTCTCACAGATTTAACTATTTCAAATCCATTCATATTCGGAAGCATCACGTCGCAGATCGCAGCATTATAATCTCCGCTGACCATGGCATCAAATCCGGAGAGGCCTTCGAGCCTTACATCAACGTCATAGCCCTCCTGCCTCAAAAGCTCGCCTACTGCCTCCGCCATTCGCTTCTCATCTTCTATTAATAATATCTTCATATCGATAACCTCATCGTAAGCTAATACCTATAGTTTTATAATACATTAAAACTATTGAAGTTAGATTGAAAAAATATAAATTTTTAAAACGAAAATGCAGGAACCCGCATAAATACGAATTCCTGCAATCTGCATACGCTAAGCTCCGACTCATTCCTTTGTCCAGCTTCCTCTGAAGCGGCCATTGAAACTAAGTGATGAAGCGTCACCACTGTATTCTTTTTTCTTAAGCTTGATCTTATTTACAGTAACCTTTTTAATCTTGCCCTTTGAATTAACGGTCACATCAACCGCATCATTTGAACTTACA
>JAIKZC010000414.1 GCA_024682575.1 Lachnospiraceae bacterium
CTGTCACTGATGACCAGCTTATGCTTATCGATTCTTCTTCCTTTGAAGCCTCTATATTTGTAACATTGGATGCAGGAAGCTTCGTATAAGAACTTACTGCATCCGCAGTATAACTAACATTATCGTTAAATACAGAAGTAAGTCTGAAGTAGTATTTTGTATTTGGATCAAGACCACTCGCTATATATTCGGTTCTATTCCAAGGATACCTGGAATTTACTTCAACGAAATTTTTATTGTCAGTACTTCTTTCTATAATATACTTTTTAACTTCATCCTGCGTATCCCATTTCAACTTAACGCTTGAAGAACCATAAGGCTCTGCTTTCAGATCAGTAACAGCTGAACCTGTTCCGCTCATGGTAGTGATTTCTATTTCATCGCTGAAATCACCGTATATCTTTTCATTGCCATCATTCTTATAAGCGCCAACCTTTACGAGATAACTTGTCTCCGGAGTAAGTCCTGAAAGACGAGCTTCTGTATCTGAAATCTGACCATATATATAACCGTTACTTCCCTTTGGCATATAACGATATTCATATCCATCACAATTGTCCAACGCCCGCCATTTTACTATAGCTGTAAAAGCTCCAACATCTGAAACTTCAACCTCTGGAGTAGCTGAAAGAGTGGTAACATTGATCGTAGGTGAAACTCCTGTCTCATTTTTAACCCCATCTTTTACCGGATAAACTTTATAGTAATATTTTCTTCCGGCCTCAAGCCCTGTATGGGTAAATTTTCTTACAGAAGAATCTGTCTCTCCCGCCTTAGTATATTCTCCGCTTTCGCTTGCAGAATAATATATCTCATAGCTGTCTGCATCAGCGGCCGACCATGTAAGGCTTATGCTGCTGTCTGTCTTGTTCTTGGCAGATAAAGTTGAAATTTTTTCAGGAAGCGATGCTTCTCCGTTTGTATTAGTAAGAGCTCTTACGCAAATATTACCTATTTTTCCGTTTGAAGAACGTTCAGATAAATCCTTCCACGCACCATTAATATAGGCAAAACTTTCTCCTTCATTAATAGCTGTATCCATCTTTATCTGGTCATTCCATTCAAAGTCATATTCACGGTCTATATTTTTTTCTGTTTCAACAACAACAGAAAAAACTTCACCTTGACTAAGCTTTACGTCTGAAGTCAAATTTATGGTATATTTTCCTTCGAAAGGAAGCGTACCTGTAGTCGTCGCTGCAGTTACCTTTGTTCCGCTCTCCGGATCTGCAGGATCTGTAGGGTTCTTATATACATAAACCGTATAATCCCCCGGAGCATTCATTGTCGAGTCGATCTGAACAGCTTTAAGAGTTTCGGCATTTTTTACAGCTGTAAAAATATTTGCAACTTTTTTAGAATCTGCTGTTACCACATTATGAAGCTGTGCATCATAATTATAGTTATTATCATACGCTTTAGAATTATCTGCCATTTCAAAAACATAGGCAGTATCATTAAGGCTCTTATCGTAATACGAGAGCCAGAAGTACGAATACACAGAAAAGCTTGACTTTGTTGTCCAGCTGTTTCTTACCAGCCATGCTCCATCTGATTCCGGATCGGTAAGAAAGTTTGATGCAGGATAATCATCATCCCATCCTACAAGAGTTACTGCATGATTAGTTTTAGTTTCTGCAGAACAATAATATGCATTTGTTTCATTGTTTATATAATCATCTTTTGCATAATAGCTTATACCAACAATACCATTCTCTTTGATCGCCTCTTTTACAAGCTTAGGATTTTCCTTGATATTAAGCATATACTCATTTTCAAGATGAGCCATATCTTTTGAACGGGCATATTCATCTGAAAGTCCACTCTCTATAACCGCCCCGGCATTTGAATAAGCCGCGTCTCCGTCATCATCAACAACGCCGTTATAACGCATAAGACTTTGTGATGCAAAATTTATGTTTCCTCCAAAATCAAGGAAACTGTCACCATTTCCGCCATTCTTATCAAAGGTTATATTATCTCCTGTTTCTCCATTTACCGGAGCAGGAGCTTTGTTATAACAAAAATAAGCTAACTGAAGCTCACTATAGTTTACATTCTTATCAACCGGTCCGGCCGCATCATTAAGTCCATGACTTATCATATAAAATTCTGTAAGTGCTATCGCCGAATGAGCCCAGCAACTTCCATAAGGGCTCTGGCTCCTTGTTGCAGGAAATGTCTCCTTTAAATAATTAAGGATTTCTTTCTCATCTCCCTCCGGGTATTTTGCATCGATACTCGCAGGTTCACTAACAACCTTCAGATTATCCGGCATCCAGACCTTATAGCCCTGTATGCTTAAACTATTATCATCAACGATCGAATCCACTGCATCTTTATAGTCAAGATCATCATCTGCCGTTGCTGCGTTTTTATCCCATGGCATTTCTATATAATTGCAGACTGGAAATTCTCCTGTTTTATTATCGGAAACAGAATCGCTCGACACAGTATTTTCTGATACTGAATTACCTGATACAAGAGAATTTTCTGAATAGGTTGAATCCTCTGATACACTATCATTATCTGAAACAGAAGCCTCATCATTTACTGTATCTTCTGCTTCAATAACAGTTTCCTCTGCGACATTCTCTTCCGCATATACGTTATTTAACGGAATGGATGTACTGATCGTCATAAAAGCAAGCGCAGCAGATATTATCCTGCTTATCCGCCTGTCTTTTAAATTAATAAATCCCATTTATTTCCTCCAAACACATACCAAAAAACACAAAAAATTCACAATTGCCTAGTATACAGTATACAGCTATGTTAGTCTAGTCTGATTTTGTCTGAAAATATTATATTTTTATAAACTCAGCTCATATTCCCCTCGAATCTGATCATAATCTATAGTTTTTTAGCTTATCTCCTGTTGCGTTGTTCTACTTATATATTTCCAACGAGGGACGCTTTCGCTGCAAAAGAAAAATCGCAGCGGTACTAGTTCCGCAAAAAACGCGGAACAAGGACCGGCGTTTTTCATGACCCCTCTTTTGGAAACATATAAGCCGAACAACTCACGTTTATATTAAAATCTACTCTTCTAAAAACACAAAATCAGAAGATTAAATAGAATTAATTGTCAAACGAAGCCGCGAACCTTAAATGTTCCTAAAGAGGATTGTGCGAGACGCCAGCACTTATGCCGCGTATTTTGCGGCATTACGTACTGCTGCGTCGGAGCCCAAAGCGAGAGCGTTCCTCGTAGGAACTTTAAGGCGAACGGCGTA
>JAIKZC010000065.1 GCA_024682575.1 Lachnospiraceae bacterium
AATTTAAATATCATGGAGCGAGTGGATTTAATGGCGGAGCTCGAATGAATATGTTAAAATCTTGCATATATGGAACGATTTTTTGAATATGAATTAAAGGAAGCTGACCTTCAGATAACGATCGACGGAATCGTAGGTCAGGTGATCAAGAACTGCCTTAAATTAAAGGCACATGAATGGAGTCACGCCAAATATACAAAAGGCGGCGTTACGGTCATTGGAATAGACGGAAATGTCAGAAGTGTTTACGCAAACGAGAAAATGACTGTCGGCGAGAGGGTAAGGGTCAGACTTACTGATCCGCCGCAGGCATTGGAAGAGCATCGGGTTGAGGCTGTTGAAGGTGAGCTTCAGATACTTTATGAAGATGAGGATCTTCTGATCGTCAATAAGCCGGCGGGCATTGTCGTACATCCATGTTTCGGACATTATTACGATACGCTTTCCAATATTGTTGCCTATTATTATGAAAATAAGGGTTTGGATGTTATATGCCGTTCGATAGGAAGGCTTGACCGGGAAACCAGCGGAGCACTGCTTTTTGCTAAAAATAAAGCTTCGGCAGGAAGGCTTTTCAACCAGAGAGAGATCGGTACAAGCGGCAGAACCTATCATGCGATCGTGCAAGGCTGGGTGGAAAAAGATTTTGATACGATAAATAAACCCATAGAGCCGATACCCGGAGTAAAGCTATTGAGGCGAACCTGTGAAGAGCCGAACGGACAGAGTGCAGTCACTCATTATAAAGTCTTAACAAGGGCAATGATCGATGATGAAAAGGTCAGCTTTATCGAGGCAAATATAGATACCGGAAGAACGCATCAGATAAGGGTACACATG
This sequence comes from Lachnospiraceae bacterium, assembly GCA_024682575.1. Taxonomy (GTDB): domain Bacteria; phylum Bacillota; class Clostridia; order Lachnospirales; family Lachnospiraceae; genus NK4A144. The sequence goes on from JAIKZC010000065.1 coordinate 841, forward strand.
CAGTCCATAGGACATCCGCTTTTAGGAGATCTTTTGTATGGAGACCCTGAGAAAAATCATGGTTTTGAAAGAGCTTTGCTTCATGCCGTAAGGTTAAAGTGCAAACAACCATTTACAGAAAAAGAGATAGAAATTTATGCAGCTTATCCGGAGGATTTTGAGGCTGCAATAAAATTATTTAACTAATTAAGGGGGTAATTATGCAGAAGGATGGGATTAAAAAGCTGGTTCTAACGGGGATGTTTATGGCAATCGGAATGATACTGCCGCTCTTTACCGGACAGGTACCGAGAATAGGAAATATGCTGCTTCCGATGCATATTCCGGTATTTCTTTGCGCACTGATATGCGGCTGGAGATATGGAACGCCAATGGCATTTATACTTCCGGTATTCAGGTCAGTGATATTTGGAGTACCGCATGTATTTCCAACGGCAATAGCCATGTCATTTGAGCTGGCGGCTTATGCATTTGTGGCAGGTTTTTTATATGAAAATTCCAAATGGAAATGCACTCGTGCTTTATACAGATCCATGATAATCGCGATGGTTGTCGGAAGACTGGTATGGGGCGCAGCAATGCTGATGCTTCTAGGCATGAAGGGAAAAGGCTTTGGAATAGGTGCATTTTTAGCGGGAGCGGTTTTCAATGCGATCCCGGGAATCGTGCTTTTGCTGATCATTGTTCCTGCCGTTATGGTAGCACTCAAACGCGCAAAGCTTGTTCCGTTTCATGAGGATGAAAAAGTCCCGGCAGAGGTAAGGAAAGAGAATTAAGGATATGTATTAGTTTGTAAATTGCAGGAAGCCGCATTTACTGCGGGTTCCGTATGATAACGTAACACAAGTGGCAAACAAGCCCGTGGCGTAGCCACATATAAATGGCTTGTTTGCGAGATTTTTGATGCTTTGCAGCAAAAATCTATATATTTTGGTGACTTCATTGCAGGAATCCGCATTTACTGCGGGTTCCGTGTGATAACATATATATTTATAAATTTAATGGATGAGGATAAGAATATGGATAAAATAAGGCTATTGTTAGCCGAAGATGAAAGGGATCTTTCAAGAGCACTTACTGCAATATTAATGCATGAAGGATATGATGTTGATCCGGCTTATGATGGGGAAATGGCAACAGAAAAAATTAATTTAAATGTATACGATTTAATAATTCTAGATATAATGATGCCAAAGAAAGATGGTATGGAGGTATTAAAAGATTTAAGAGCAATGGGAAATATAACACCAGTCCTTATGCTTACTGCAAAAGCCGAAATAGAAAATCGGGTAGATGGGCTTGATGCCGGTGCAGATGATTATCTGACTAAACCTTTTGCAATGAAAGAACTTCTTGCCAGGGTCAGATCTATGGTAAGAAGAAGGGAAGAATATCTGCCTGACAGAATGAAATTTGGAAATATGGTCTTTGATACACAGACGCTTGAAATTTCCTCAAAGAATTCTATCCGTCTTGCTAATAAAGAAGCAGAATTGTTGGAGTATATGATTATAAATGCCGGTAAAGAACTTTCAACAGAAAGTATTTTTTCACATGTATGGAAAAATGAAGAGAAGGCTGATCATCAGATAGTGTGGGTGTATATATCCTTCTTAAGGAAAAAATTACTTTCAATTAATGCTGACTGTAGAATTGCAGGAGAAAAGGATGGAAGTTATATGCTTTTATCTGATTGATAGGTGGATTGAATGATAAGACGTTTACAGTATCGTTTTATAGCTGTAGCCATGGGTTCACTGTTGCTTGTTATGATGATTGTTCTGGGAACAATAAATTTTGTTAATTTCTATACCATAACACAGTCTGTATATGCAAAATTAGAATATCTGACAGAAAATAATTATGCTATAAAGTCAGGAACAATAAGTGGAGATTTTGCTGATGGTTCATGGAATGATGAATTCCCTTACGAAACCAGATATTTTTCTATTGCATTATCAGATGATGGAGATGTCATAGGAATGGATCTGGATCATATTGCGGCTATAAATTCTAAAAATGCATTGAAGCTTGTAGAAAAGATAAGTATTAATAAAGACACTTTCGGACATGTTTCGACAGGGAGGCGTATATATGCATATCAAAAATCTGTAACCAGCGATAATATAACAATATTGGTATTTCTTGACTGTACAGATGAATTTTCTACAGCAAACAACGTAATTACATTGTGTATGACTATTGGTCTTATAAGTTATATTGCTGTATTTATTCTTGTAAGTATCGCTTCTAAGAGCGTGGTTCAGCCAACGATTGACAATATTGAAAAACAGAAACAGTTTATTACTAATGCAGGACATGAGTTAAAAACACCTCTTGCAATTATCTCAGCTAATACTGAGGTTTTGCAGATGATGTCAGGTGAAAATGAGTGGACAAAAAGTACTATGAATCAGGTAAAAAGAATGTCTGCTCTTGTTAATAATCTTATAAGACTTGCAAGAATGGAAGAACGTGGGGAAAATCTTGTAATAAATGATTTTAATATTTCAGAACTTGCAGAGGAACTGGCAGATTCATTTATAGCTGTGGCTGAAAACGAGGGAAAACATATTACAACAAGTATCACAGAAAACCTTGAGGTATCATCTGACAGAAATTTCATACATGAGCTTATATCTATCCTTATTGATAACGCGGTTAAATATTGTGATGAGTCTGGTGAGATAAATATAAGTCTTCAGCCGACATTGAAGAGCGTCAAGCTGATAGTCACAAATGATTATGAAGAAGGTGAAAGTATAGATTACAGGAGATTTTTTGACCGTTTTTACAGAGCAGATACATCACATAATTCAAATAAAGGCGGATATGGAATTGGGCTTTCAATGGCGCAGGAAATAACTTCTCAGATTAAGGGTAAAATTTCAGCTGAATGGAAGAAAGGAAAGATAAGTTTTATAGTTGTAATTCCTACAAAATCATAAATCAGATAAGTTATTGTTCCGTAAATGCACTATAGTCAGAGCATGGTTACAATCAACTGGATATTTGTAATCATTTATGGTAAAGTAAAAAATAATCTTGTTCACAATTTGATTATAAAAAAATCACATTTCTATAATTTACAAGAATTATATTTAACTGATATTATTTTAAGAATGTTTTTTAAAATTGAGGAGTGAAATGATTAGAACAGCAATATTTACATATCTGCTTACACTTACTACCCTGGCATCAACTGCTAGCACAGGTAATGATGCGGATCTTCAGACTTTGAAGCAGCAGGCTTCTGAATCTGCAGTAGTTTTTGTAGGTGACAGCAGAACAGTTGGTATGAAGAAAACAGTATACAAATCGATAGATAAGGATAATGAGTTTTTTATAGCTGAATCAGGGCAGGGTTACAGTTGGCTTAAAAGTACAGGCATACCGAATCTGAAAACTACAATTTCTTCACATGGTAATATAAGTGATTGGACTATTGTTACCAATTTAGGTGTAAATGATCTTGAGGACGCAGATAAATATGTTGATACATACAAAAAACTCATGGATGATATGACAAGTCAGGGTCGATCAGTAACAATGTATGTGGTATCTGTTAATCCGATTGATGAGAGCAAATGTAAATCGGTTACAAATGCCGAGATAGACAGTACAAATAAGATATTTGAAACTAGTTTTGCAGATTATAGCAATATACGATATATAGATTCAAATACATATGTAAAATCAATACTTGCAACTACTGACGGGCTGCATTATACGGATGGCACATATAAATCGATATATACTTATATATTAAAAACCATTTCGGGATGGGAAAATTCGATAAATATAATTGTATAGAGAAGCCGCATCTGAGCTGTATCAGATGCGGTCTTTTTATTTCATAAGTTTTTGGAATATTGCTATTAATTCATCAACACTTTCTTCTTTTCCCTCACGGATATCATTGGTTACACATGATCTTATGTGGCTTGCAAGAAGTTCTTTGCTGAAACTGTTAAGCGCAGAATTAACAGCCATTACCTGTGTAAGAATATCTACACAGTAGGTATCTTCTTCAAGAAGTCTTTCAAGGCCACGGACCTGGCCTTCTATGCGTTTAAGGCGGTTCATCATGGTCTGATATTCTTTTTCGCCTCTTTTTTTCTTTCTTTTACTGCAGTTTTCGCATGAAAATTCTTCATGGACTTCTGTGGTAATGGTATTTGATGATTCAGTTTTTTTAGCCATAGAATTCTCCTGATATATTTGGTTATTAAATGATACTGTAGCCGGCATCTTCTATTGCATGTCGTATAGTTTCATCAGAAATTTCTTTTGAATAATGGAGCTCTGCAGTTGCTGTTTTTAGATTAACCTCAGCAGAAAGTCCATCTATACGGTTAAGGGAATTTTTTACCCTGATGCGACAGTGATCGCAGGTCATGCCTCCTATATGTATGGATTTTGTGCCAATTTCGGGCTCATTAAGTTTTTTATTATCTTCAATAATTCCGCCGCCTCCACCACAGCATCCGCCTTCACCCTTAAAATGTTTAAGGGAGGATCGGAACATAAAAAATATCATTATGGCAAGAATAAATACTATTACAAAATTTATCACCGATATAAAATCCTTTCTTTTTGATTAAATATTATACCCCTATATGGTATACGTCAAGCAAAGCTTTTATTTATAAAATTAATAAAATACGGTAAATGAGAATTATTATCAAAATACCGATTGATTTATTGGTTAGCCGGTGCTAATATGAATGTTAGCTAAAACTAACATCAAAAAAATGGAAAGGAAGAGGAATAATGGCTAACATTAAGGTTGTATTTTGGAGTGGGACAGGTAATACACAGGCTATGGCGGAGGCAGTAGCAAACGGAATTAAATCAGCAGGTGGATCAGCTGATTTGTTACAGTTTAGTGATGTTACAGCTGATGCAGTTGCAGCAGATGATAAATTTGCATTAGGTTGTCCGGCAATGGGTGCTGAGCAGCTCGAGGAAGGCGAAGTTGAGCCATTTTTCACAGATCTTGAGAGTAAGCTTAATGGAAAGAAGGTAGCTCTTTTCGGTTCTTATGGATGGGGAAGCGGAGAATGGATGGATGCATGGGTAGAGCGTGTTAAGGCTGCTGGTGCAACTATAGTAAGCGGTAATGGTGTTATTGCTAACAACGCTCCTGACGATGCTGCTGTATCTGAATGTGAAGCACTTGGATCAGCACTGGCAACAGCATAAATTATGAGCAGGGATGTCTACGAAGAAATTGATTTCAGAAAGCTTGAGTATACATTTATATATCAGTGTGCTCCGGTAATTGCCGGGCTGAAGATTTCAAATCTTCTTATTGTTAACCGGAATCAGATAAAGAACGCATTGATGCTTATAAAAGAATTTGGGCTTTCGGCCTATCTGCTTTACTCGACTCCTGACAAGGTAAGTATTCTTGTTTTTGACATGAAGAAAACTGAGGAGTATTTAATGAGGGAAGAAAATATTTCCTTTATTAATAGTCTTGGATATAAGGAAGTATCAATGAATACCGTTTTAAGAGAGATTTCAGTAAAGTATTCAGGCTATATGAGACAGACATCCTCATTTCCGGATGAGCTTGGAATTGTACTTGGATATCCAACTGAGGATGTAGTTGGTTATATTGAAAATAAGGGAAAAGATTTTCTTCTTAATGGTTATTGGAAAGTTTATTCTGATCCAGATAAGAAAGAGAGCCTTTTCAGATCTTTTGATGAGGCTACCGAAGATATGATTCGTAAGCTTATATCTGAGAAAGATATCAGATACATCGTAAATATGTTTAAGGCTGCCTGAATGAAGTATCAGAAATAGCGGATTTTAAGGGACTGGATTATTTCCGGTCTCTTTTTTTATTGAAGTAATCTTTTATACGTTTTTTTATTTCGTAAATTATCAATGCGATAAAATATATTATCATGAAAATTACAAGAACTGTGAGCATTGATGTAACAGAATGATGTCCTGACATTGAAAGGATACCTCCCTATGGTATATTTGCTATTTATAAATCATAGATCAGTAATAATGATATGTCAATAAATTAATAGGAAAAATAATAATATAATGCAACAAAAATACATATTGATTTTCCAAATAAACATAGATTAAAAAAGAAAATTTTCCTATAATCAAGAATATAGAAATTTAAAAATTATAATTGAGTATCTGCAGTTCGTACAGATTTGTTTGACAGATAAACAGCAAACACAGGATGTTTGGAAAGGTAAGTTATGAGCATTATTTTTGATAAAAATTCAAATACATTAAGTCTTAATACAAAAAATACAACATATCAGATGAAAATAGGAAGTTATGGATATTTGCTGCATCTTTATTATGGTAAGAAAATTTGCGGGGATATGAGCTATCTTATTCAGAATTATGACAGAGGTTTTTCTGGTAATCCATCTGATGCCGGAGAAGACAGGACCTTTTCCCTTGATGCACTTCCGCAGGAATTTCCGGCATATGGAAATGGTGATTATAGGGATAATGCTTTTTTAATAAAGGATTCTCAGGGTGCATTTGGATGTGATCTAAGGTATGAGAGTCATAGCATAGTAAATGGAAAATATTCTATTTCCGGGCTTCCTGCATCGTTTGCTGCAGATGATAAGGTCGATACATTATCAATAATCCTTGCTGACAGAGCCGCCGGCGTAGAAATTGAGCTCAAATACGGAGTGTTTGAGGAAAAAGATATTATAAGCAGATCTGTCATTGTAAAGAATTGCGGAAAAGACAGTATTTCGTTAAATCGTATTATGAGCTCTTCTGTAGATTTTCTTGGAATGGATGCTGATATGATCAGTTTTAACGGAAGACATGGAAATGAGCGTATACCAGAGAGAGTATCTGTTGGAGAATCTGCGCTTTCAATAGGGTCCAGAAGGGGAACATCCAGTCATCAGCATAATCCTTTCTATATATTATGCGACAAAAATACATCTGAAGACTATGGAGACTGTTATGCCTTTATGCTTCTTTATAGTGGGAATTTCTATGGGGAAGTTTTCAAGGAGCAGTACGGATCTCTAAGGGCAATGATCGGAATACAGCCGGATATGTTTGAATATCTACTCGAGC
>JAIKZC010000456.1 GCA_024682575.1 Lachnospiraceae bacterium
CTTATGCTGATAAAAGTAAAGTATAATAAATCAAACCGCAGGGAGATCATGGAAACCTGCCAGGCGATGAAGGCAGATATCGTAGATATGTCCAAAAATCTGATGATCATTCAGATATGTGATACGCCTGAGCGTACAAGATTGATGATAAAATTGTTGAGCGGAATTTCGATAGTTGAAATAGCCCGTACCGGAACTCTGGCTCTTCAGAAATGTGAATAAAAATGACCGCCTTTTAAAAGGCGGTCATTTTTATCGGCATTCATAGAGTGAAATATTCTTTTTTAGGAGAAAATGTTTCCAGTCAGGACTGAAGCTATAGTCAGAAATAAGTCCGGTTATATCTTCAAAATCACATATTTGTACGAAGGAGGTTTTTCCGATTTTTGTCTTATCGGCTATAAGATAGGTTTTATCGCTTGATTGGACAATGAGCTGACGGACCTGTGCATTTTCTTCATTAGAATCGGTTATTCCATGTTCCATAGAGAGAGATCTGCATGATATAAAGGCTTTATCAACGAAATATCCCTTAAGAGCCTTTAGAGTCATACTTCCGTTAAAGGATTTTGAGCGTGAACTGTAGGTTCCTCCGATACAAATCAGGTGAATATTATCCATTTCTTTGACCTGATCAACAACCATAAGAGAATTCGTTACAACAGTCAGTTTCATATTGTTTAGCTTTGAGGCAAGTACTGCAGCTGTGGTTGAAGAATCAAGAAAAAGCGTATCGCCTGACTGTATAATGTTAAGGCAACTTGAAGCAATCAATTCTTTACTGTCAAGATATGCGGTTTCTCTGAATTTGACCTCTTCTTCACTTAAGACATTTTCTTTGATATAAGCTCCCCCGTAGGTACGGGTTAGCAATCCCTCTTCTTCCATGACCTTCAGGTCCCGTCGGATAGTCTCTTCGGTCACATCAAAAAGATTTGCTATCTCGGTTACACTGACGCTTTTCTTTTCTATAAGCTGAAGTCGGATCTGGTTTCTTCTTTCAATTGCAAGCATGGCTACTCCTCTGAAATTGCCCTTACAAATGTTAAATTGTAAATGGCATATTTTTGTTTATGATCAAATAGTTGATTTATGATTAATTGTACTGCAAAAATGTTGATTTGTGAAGAAAAATAAATATATTTTTTTGATTTACGAATAAAAAAATTGGTATATTTTTGCTTTGTGTTAATTAAACAATATAAAAACAACAAAATTATGCATAATTATTGTTGAATTATTTTACTTATCTGTTATAATGTTTGACATAAACAGAAAGAAACACAAAAAATCAGACATTACATAAAAATGCATACAATTCTGTGACAAGAATCAAAAACAAACAGGCAATGAGAGTTAAAAAATACGGAGGGATGTATGGAAACAGACAAAAAAACAGAATATCCGTCTGACAGTGAGGCGAAAAAAGCAATACTTGATGTTGGAAAAAGAATGTATATGCGTGGATTTGTTGCCGCCAATGATGGAAATATTTCCTGTAAGGTTTCTGAAAATGAGATTTGGACAACCCCTACCGGAGTATCTAAAGGCTTTATGAGTGAAGATATTCTGGTAAAAGTCGATCCTGATGGAAATATCCTTGAAGGAAAGAGCAAACCTTCTTCAGAACTCAAAATGCATTTGAGAGTATATAGGGAAAATCCAAAAGTTAAGGCTGTAACGCATGCACATCCTCCGATTTCTACGGCCTTTGCTGTCGCAGGTATAAGTCTGGATAAGCCGATACTTACAGAAGGTGTTTTGAATTTGGGAGTTGTTCCGGTTGCCAAATATGCAACGCCGGGAACACAGGAAGTTCCGGACTCAATAGCTCCGTTTGTAAAAGATTATAATGCAGTGCTTCTTGCAAATCACGGAGCGCTGACCTGGGGAAAAGATGTTTACGAGGCTTTTTACAGATTGGAGTCAGTAGAATATTACGCAAGCCTGCTCATGTATACGGGATATATCATAGGCAGACAAAGACCTCTTTCGAAAAAACAGGTTGATGTACTGATAAATAACAGAGCAAATTACGGAATATTCGGCGGAGGCATACCACCTTGTACAGAAGAAGAGCTGAATGTTGAGGATGTAATAGAAAATAAAGCTGAATAGGAAAAGACAGAATGACAAAATCAAAAAATATAATTCATAAAGCAGAAGTATATGGAGAATTACTGGATATCCCAATGTCACCGGTAATGAATCTTATTTCAGTCAGTTCACTTATACTGCAGTTGATATTGACCGTGTTTGCAGTGTATGCATTCAGAAGCGGAGCCGAAATAAAGGCTCTCAGCGGAACAGGTTTTGCATCTGGATATGTTTATTTTGCATTTCCTATTGTGACATGGATATTATCATTTGCTTTTAGATTTGCCTGCAGGGCGATCCCAATCGATATGTGGAGATTTCCGCTTAAGGTAAGAGAGGGAATGAAGGCAGAAAAGGGAGTTCCTTTGAAATGGATGACATTGCTTCTGGAAGCTGAGACGGTGATATGTTTTCTTTATATAACGGCAATCCTGTACATGGGAAAAGAACCGTCAAATATGATATTACTGGCATGGGTGCTGCTGCTGGCGGTTTCAGTTTATATAACAGCTGAAAGAGCAGCATCAGTAAAAAGATAAAAGCTAAAAGGGAGGTAAAAATGAAAAAGATTATTAATGCACCGGAAGATTATGTGGACGAGATGCTTAAAGGAATTTATGAAGCACATCCGGACAAAGTAAAATGCGTGGCAGATGATCTGAGATGCTATTGCAGGGCGGAGAAAAAAGCCGGAAAAGTTGCAATTATCACAGGAGGAGGAACAGGTCATCTTCCTTTGTTCTTAGGTTATGTGGGAGATGGAATGATCGATGGATGCGGAGTTGGAGGAGTTTTTCAGTCTCCGTCACCGGAACAGATCTATAATATCGCTAAGAAAGTGGATGACGGAGCAGGTGTTCTTTTCCTTTATGGAAACTACACCGGAGATATTATGACATTTGATATGGCTGCTGACATGCTTGAGATGGATGATATAGAGACTAAGAGTATCGTAGGCGCTGATGATGTTAATTCTCACAAAGATCCAAAGACCAGACGTGGCGTTGCAGGAATATATTTCATGTTCAAAGCAGCAGGAGCAAAAGCCGATGAGGGTGGGAACCTGGAAGCTGTACTTGCTGCAGCAAAGCTTGCAGGAGATAACACGAGAACGGTAGGATTTGCACTTACACCGTGTGTTATACCTGAAGTCGGACATGCAAACTTTGAACTGGCGGAAAATGAGATGGCAATGGGCATGGGAATACATGGAGAGCCCGGTGTCTGGAACGGACCGCTTAAGACTTCTAAAGAAATTGCAGAGGAATCAATGAAGACTCTTCTTGATGATATGCCGGTGGCATCCGGAGAAGAACTTGCAATCCTTATAAATGGCCTTGGAGCAACTTCAGTAGAGGAATTATATATTCTTTCACATGATGTAAGGAATATTCTTGATGAAAAGGGAATCAAGGTTTATAAGACCATAGTCGGGGAATATGCTACATCAATGGAAATGGCAGGAGCTTCGATTTCAATTTGTAAATTGAACGATGAACTTAAAGGATATCTTGATCATCCAGTAGATACTCCTTTTATCACACAAAAGTAAGGAGCTTAAGACATGGATAAAATAAGCTTTGAAGAGATACCGGCATTATTTGGATCAGTTGGAAAGCTCTTCGTCGAAAAAAAAGAAGAACTCTGTGAAATGGATGCAAAACTTGGAGACGGAGACTTGGGACTTACAATGAGTAAAGGATATGACGCTCTTCCGGGATTTATGAAAGATGAAGCCGGAGCTGCGGGCGGAGATATCGGAAAAATGCTTATGAAATCCGGAATGAAAATGGCTTCTCTCGTTCCGTCAACTATGGGATTTCTGATGTCAACAGGGGTAATGGAAGGCGGAAAGACCCTTAAAGGCATTAACGAGATGGATGCAAAGGCATTGGCTGCATATCTTAAGGGATTTGCAGCCGGCATACAGAAAAGAGGAAAGTGCGAAGCCGGTCAAAGGACAATATATGATGCAATACTTCCTGCAGCAGAGGCGGCAGAAAAAAGAGCAGAGGAAGGGGGAACACTGGAAGAAACAGTAAAGGCCGCCCTTAAGGCTGCTGAAGAGGGAGTTGAAGCAACAAAGAGTATGGTTCCTGTATTCGGTAAAGCGGCAGTACATGCTGCAAACTGTGTGGGAGTTGCCGATCAGGGGGCAGTTGCCGGTTATTATAAAATACTCGGACTGTATAACTATATTGTTGGGGGCTGAGAATATACACTTAAAAAATGGGTTAAATTTTATGAAGGAAGTTATTAGGAGGTATTTTTTATGAAGAAGAAACTGATATCTGTATTATTGGCAGCATCAATGACATTTGCCCTTACAGCATGCGGATCAAGTGCGGGAACTACTGCAAGTACTGCTCCCGCAGCAGACGGATCGGCAGCTGCAAGCGAAACAGCGGCAGCAGGAACTACAGCCGATACTGCAGCTCAGACTGATACATCGGCATCACCTGTAGCAGGCAAAAAGATTGCTTATATAATGCTTATGAGTCCTGCAACAATTTTCCAGATGTGGTCGGATTCATTCGAGGGTACAGCTCAGAAACTCGGAATGGAAGCAGATACATTCTTCTGCAGTGACAATGCCGATACCTGGCAGAATCAGATCGCAACCTGTGCACAGTCGGGATATGACGGAATCATGGTTTCCCATGGCGGGCAGGAATATGCATGGCAGTATCTTTCAGATATAAAGGCTCAGTATCCGGATTTAAAGATCGTAACATTTGATACACCTTTTAAGGATGCAAATGGTGAAGTTGCAAAGATTGACGGTGTTATGCAGTTCTTCCAGCAGGACGCAGGCTTTGCTGCAGGCCTGGTAGATGCGCTTATGGAACTTCCTGAAAATAAGGAAAAGGTTGAGGCGGGTGAGCCGCTTAATATCCTTCAGGTTCAGCAGGGAGCAGGTTATAACAGCCCGTTTGATCGCCGTCAGGTTGGTTATGAGCCTTACGTAGAAGATGGAAAGATCGTTACAGTAGAGCGAATAGCTCCTACAGATGATCAGAATGCTACAGCATCTATGAGAGATGTAACAGCTGCTACACTCCAGAAGTATAAGGATGAAGATATTGACGGTATCTGGTGCTGCTATGATGCTTATGCACAGGGCGTATATCAGGCTCTTTCAGAAGGAAATCGCCAGATTCCTATGGTTTCTGTAGATATCTGTAACGAAGATATTCAGTTTATGCAGGAAGAGAATTCACAGTGGAAGGCATGTGCTACAACAAACTGGACATCAAACGGCGAGTTTGCATGCCGTGTACTTGCACTTGAGCTGGCTGATCAGTATGACGATATCCGTGCATGCTCATGCTACTATGATGATCCCGGTGACTGGCTTGAGATTCCTTCAACGATCGTTACTCAGGAACAGGTTACTTCAAAAGATAATATCACGATTGAAAATCTTGAAGAAGTAGCAGCTGAGTCATACAAAGATACATCATGGATGCCTACATGTGATTGGAT
>JAIKZC010000079.1 GCA_024682575.1 Lachnospiraceae bacterium
CTTTGAATGCCTGAATATGGTTCAGAAAAAGAAATATGACATTATTTTCCTTGACCATCGTATGCCCGAAATGGACGGTATAGAAACTCTGCAGAAATTTAATGAGCTTGAAGATAATAAATCTTCTGATACTCCTGTGATAGCTCTTACCGCCAATGCCTTATCCGGTGCCAGAGAGACCTATATTGATGCAGGTTTTGCAGATTACCTTACCAAACCCATTGATTATAAAAAACTGGAAAAAATGATAATGGACTACCTTCCCTGCGGTAAAGTTAAACCGGCAGACAATGAAAATACAGAATGTGAAGAATCTTCTATTCCGGAATGGATATTCAGTTCAAATGCTATAAATGCAAAAGTAGGATTGCAAAACTGTGGATCAGAAGAAACATTTTTAGCTGCTCTTCACAATTTCTATGATGCCATTGATGAAAACTCAGAAAAGATAGAAAATTTCTACAATGAAAAAGACTGGCATAATTACAATATCAAAGTCCACGCCCTGAAAAGCTCGGCAAGGCTTATAGGTGCCGAAACACTTTCCTCCAAAGCTTTTTCACTTGAAGTTGCTTCCGAGGATGACGGTCCAAATGAAGGATATATAAAAATCCATCACGCTTCCACTTTGGAACTCTATAGAAGCTATAAGGAAAAACTTGCCGCACTTAATGACGATTCAGATAATGAAGAGAACGAAGCTGATAAAGATCCAATTTCCGAAGAAGACCTTGCAGAGGCCTTTGACGGAATTCTCGAACTCATTGAATCCATAGATTATGAAACAGCGGAAGAGCTTATTAAATCTCTTGATAATTATTCAATACCTGATAATAGTAAAGATAAATATCTGCAGCTCAAAAAATATGCATCTGCCTTTGACTGGAATGCTGCCGCAGAACTTCTGAAAAGCTAATGCAAAAAGCTCAGAACCGTGTTCATTCGGTTCTGAGCTTTTTTAATTTATGCTGACTTTTTCTTACGAAGATCCTTTATATCAATGATCTTTGAAAAATATGCCTTTGTTTCAGCAACAATTACACCGTTAAGTGCCAAAAGTGCTATAAGATTCGGGATTGCCATTAAAGCATTAAATATATCTGCGATCGTCCATACTGCTGAAACAGTAAAGAAAGGTCCTATAAGAACCGCAAAGATATAAAGCCATCTGTAAACCTTTACAACGGTCATATTATTAAAAAGATACTCAAGTGATCTCTCACTGTAATAATCCCATCCAAGAATAGTTGTAAATGCAAAGAAAACAAGACAAACCATCAGGATAAAGGGACCCACATTTGAATTCCACGGAAGACCGTTGAGAAATGCTGTTGATGTAACATCTACACCTTCAAGACCTTTTTCAAGAGCTATATCATAGGCTCCGGTAACAAGAATTGTAAGTCCTGTCAGAGTACATATACAAACAGTATCAATAAATGTTCCTGTCATTGATACGAGACCCTGGCGTACGGGTTCTTCTGTCTGAGCCGCTGCTGCTGCAATAGGTGCACTTCCGAGACCTGACTCATTAGAGAAGATTCCTCTTGCCACACCTTTCTGCATGGCAATGAACATTGCTCCGAGTGCCCCGCCCGCTGCCGCTCTGAGTCCGAATGCACTCTGAAATACAGATACTACAGCCACAGGTATTGCCTTAAAGTTAAGAATAAGGATTATAACACATACACTTACATAGATAATTGCCATAAAAGGGACGATAACTGATGATACGTTTGCAATTCGTTTGATTCCGCCGATTACTACCAGTGCCACGAAAAGAGCAACGATCACAGATGTGATAACAGTTACTATTGAATAATCTGTTCCTAAGATATTAACAGTATGAAGCATATCAGGATCAAAAAAGCTCTTTGTTGCGGATGCTATTCCATTTACCTGTGTGAATGTACCTATTCCCATAAGACCTACACAGGTTGCGAATACTGCAAAGCATTTTGCAAGCCATTTCCACTGTTTACCCATACCATTTTCTATATAATAAAAGGGACCTCCGAGAAATCTTCCATTTCCCTTGTCAACTCTGTACTTAACTGCCAGCAGTCCCTCTGCGTATTTAGTAGCCATACCAAGGCATGCTGCCATGACCATCCAGAATATTGCTCCCGGACCTCCTGCCATGATCGCTGTGGCTACTCCAACTATATTTCCTGTACCAATAGTTGCTGCAAGCGCCGTACAAAGTGCCCCGAAACTGGAGACCTCTCCGTTTGACGTATCTTCATTGCTGACCATATATCTCAAAGCCAGACCAAGTTTTCTGAACTGAAGGACTCCAAGCCTTGCCGTCAGAAAGATTCCGGTACCCATGATGAGGACGATCAAGGGTATTCCCCACACAAAATCATCAATACTCACTAATACTGCATTAAAAGCTTCCATTTTTTCTTCTCTCCTTAAAATAAAATATTTTTAAAATGAAAAAAGCCGATTAATTTTAATCGACTTACCGGAGAGGACACAAATATAAAATTTGCTCTGTCCTTTTGCCTGAGAGATTACACCCTGCATGATATTCCTCATTACACACAGTATGCCTACACCTTCGGCGCTCTAAAGAGACTCTCCAGAGAATCGCAAAAATATGATAACATCTATCAATATTATTCGCAATAGCATTAGTGAATAAATTTAATCAATTTATCTTGTTACTGTTCACACGCTTTCAGCGTGCTCCAGTAACGGGTTTTGCCATTTAAGATTGCCTACGGCAATGGGCAAAACCCAGTGTTCAGTCAGAGTTATTGTGGCATAACTGCGCAGCGGAGTGCGCAGTTTGCCTGTGAACAGTAACTTTATCTTCAATTCATCATGCAGCTTTTTCTTTCCTCGCTGTCATCATTTTTTACATAGTGAGCCCTGAACTCCATATTGATTTCCCTAAGCTCTTTCTTTCCGTCTATATATGCCTGATACATCTCTGCGAGTCCCGCCATACAGCCATCACAGCTTCCCTCCATTGACCCGAGAGACTCTCTCACTATTTCTTCACGTTCTTCCTTTGTTGTATCTTTGATCAAATAAGATTTCATTTTTTACTCCTTGTCCTGTACATTTTTAAACCGCCAGCATCCATTCAGTCTTCTCTCTTGTAAAATAAAGCCTCACATTTTTTCTCAGACCAAATAATTCAATCCTACACTCAAATATATCTGTATCATGAGTTACAAATATACCGTCATGCGCATTAAAGCTTCCCTTTTGATCCAGCATTCTAAAGGCCTTTACCGTATAAGACTGATAAATCCCATCTTCATCTAAAATCCGAAATCGCAATGGTATGACTGTTCCATCCGACTTATGCTCACAAATTACATCAACATTTTTTATAACCATATCGCAAACACCCGTTCTATTGCCTTTGAACTTATTATATACCAAACAGGCGTTCCTGTAAAGTAAATCTCTGTTTTTATAAATAAATTATTATGATAAAATGTTACTGTTCACACCTTACAGGTGCTCACAGTAACTGGATTTGCCCATCTAAAGATTGCCTTCGGCAATGGGGCAAATCCATATTTCTTGCTGTATGTTTTCTTACGCTCAGCGCAGCAAGTGCGCAGAGCTGTGTGAACAGTAACGATAAAATATCTATATCCAACTAACAATACGGAGAAAACAATGATCAATTATATAAAACTTATAATCGAAGAAGGCAGTATTACTGATGCTGCCAAAAAGCTGAATATTTCGCAGCCTGCCCTGAGTGCCAAGGTTAAAAAAATTGAAGAGGATTATGG
>JAIKZC010000460.1 GCA_024682575.1 Lachnospiraceae bacterium
TAAACGTAAGATTTCCATCTGCCTCGACATTTGCCGTATAAATACTTCCATCTGTATATGTACCGTTAAGTGACTGTCTTACAAACTTGATCCATGTGTTTGCATTTATCTCACTTCCCATATAGAAGGTTTTAGTATACACATGAGTTCTCGTATTCTTGGTGACATTATCTCCGCTGAAATAATTAAGAGATTCCAGATAGGTCATTCTGGTCGCATTATTAGCTGTACTTTCATATATTGAATAATCAGCCGGCCATGTTTTTCCTATGGATTCCAATGACTGTCCATATAAACCTACGCACCTATAACTATCATTTTCACGCCAATTGTTGTTCCAATATTCATAATAAAACTTATATACCGCAAAATACCTTTTATAATAAATATTTACGACAGTCGATCCATCAGCTTTAACGCTGTCAGAACTTGCCTCTGCATGACTATAATAGAAATACTCGTAGTTTTCGCTGCCTTCCTTATTTGAATATGACGTAGCAATAGTATCTGCATCTATTGCTGCACCTGTAGTTGCAGCTACCGTAACCGACTCTGAAAAATCGTAACTGTATGATGCAATGGAATAATTTTCATTGCTTCCGCTTACTTCATCATTAACACTCTCTTTCCAGATAACAACCGTATATTTTGTATCTGCTACATTCCAGTGCGCATAAAGTGTCGCATCAGAAGATATATAAAGCTTGTTGTTTTCAGTAGTTATTCCACTCTCATCTACACCATTCTGAATATTAAGGTTTGCATCAGTTACCTGAGTACCGTTCTGGGACGCAGTATACCAGCCTGCAAAGCTGTAGCCTGTCAGCTCAGGTATCTCGAGATCCGATTTAGTTATATAATCACCCTGATATAGATATTGTGAAGCAATATAACTTGCGCCTGATCCTGTTTCTCCGGACCAGAATGAAAGCCAGTTAACACTGTCAAAAATTGGATAAAGATTAATATTTGAAGTTACGGTTATACTGTCCGTGGTTATCATGTCATCAGGATCGGCAGTGTCTGAAGCACTAAGTGTCGGAGTCCATCCCTTGAATATCTTTGTTACAGTCGCGCCGCCCTCGTCTTCGTTATAGGTAACGCTGACATCACTTACTGTCGTTGTTCCTATACCATTATCATCAAGCTCTACTCTCTTTGACTGGATGATAGGCCATGACCCGGATGAACCGGTATACTGCTCATGAAATATCACATAAGCATAATTTGCGAATACAGCCCTTAAAATAACGGTTTCACTCTCTGTAACTTCAGGAATATTGTTAAAATCAAAAGCTTCATCTTCATAGCTGTCCGTTGCACTGTCATATACGAACCATCCTGCAAAGGTCTTTGAATGATATGCAGGAAGTTGAGGTACAGTAAGGCTGTCCCCACTCTTTACTATCTGCTTATATACCCACTCTCCGGTATCCATTTCAAAATAGTAAGGAACATATCCATCGTCAGAGACCGTATAAAACTCATAGGTTCTGAGTGCCGGATTGCCGTCAACTACAGCGTATACAGAGAAACATTCTGCAACAAAAGTCAATGCGGCATCGGAATCGTCATTTTCAACTTTCTCACAGTCAACTTCTTCGAATTCCTCTGATGCCGCATATTCATTCTCTGCATGATAAAGTGAAAGATCACCGTTGGTCTCTATCGCTGCCTTAATGGCATCGTTTGTGATGTCAACATTGACGGAGCCGGATTCTTCAACCTCATTTGGCTGAAATTCTATTTCCTGACCATTTTCATCTTTATAGAATATGCTGATATCATAGGCCGCTATGACCGTTTTATCTTCTATACCGACTTCTACCGGATAAGCTTTTGCATGAGCATTTGAAGGCATGACTCCCTTTATTGTTATGCCTGTATTGATCTCCTGTCTGTATTCTTCTGTATCTTCTTCAAGTTTATCGTAATTGGAATTCTTAAATATCTCTGCTTCAAGAGTTATCTCTGCAAGTTCTGAGTTGTTCGGATCTTTAACTTCATCATCTTCATCAAGTTCGTTCTCTGAACGGCTTTCCTCATCCTCTTCAGCATCTTTATCATGACCTTCTTCGGATTCTTCCTCGTCTTCTTCATGCTCATGGTCATTGATATCACCAGAGCTTTCAGCTTCTGTATCATCCTTTGAATTATTAGATCTGCTGTCATCCTCATTTTTAGACTCATTAGCCGGATTCTGATCCTCAACTGCCGCTTCATTTCCCTCGTTCGCATAGATCGAGTGATTGCTTACGCAAAGTGAGATCATCATTACAAGCGCAAGGATAGCCGCTATGTATCTTTTATTTATATATTTTCTAAATAAATAAAACATATAGACCATCCTTTCCGGACAATTGTCCAAATTTTTATAGAATGCACCGATATAAATTTTTAAATCACGAAAATTTCGCATTTATACTTCTTTTTGCGAATTTTTCAAACTGTTTACTAGCAAATTGTACTTATTTTTAACAAGTAAAATTAAATTATAAAATATTAATTTGAAGTTTATAGTTTTTTTATATTTCTTATCTCTATATTCGGATATTTTTTAAAATTTAACAAGATGATTATTGAAATAAATGCAAAAATTGTGTACATAATTCAAAACATCGCTTTTTCAAGTTAAATAATTAAAAAATAGCACTAAAAAAAAGACTATTCTTCAGTAAAGATTGAAGAATAGTCATAAAAAGGGAATTATAAAATTTATCTGCAATTTTTGCCGCATAACGCACATGCCGACGGAGTTACGGCGCATCCGCCCTTAGCTGTTTCACGCAGTTCCACAGGAATCCGTCTTCCGACGTTATACATACAGTCAAGCATCTCATCTAAGGGTATCATCTGCGTTATACCGGAAAGAGACATTTCTGCAGCTATCAGCGCATTTGCAGCACCGGAAGCATTTCTGTTCTGGCAGGGATATTCGACAAGTCCCAATACCGGATCACAGACAAGACCCAGCATGTTCATAAGCACCGTTGAAGCTGCATACGTGCATTCTACAGGACTTCCGCCCATCAGCTCCGTTGCAGCACTTGCCGCCATGGCTGCGGCCACACCTATCTCCGCCTGACATCCGCCTACTGCTCCTGCAACAGTTGCATTCTGCATTGCAAGATAGCCTATGGCACTGGCATTAAAGAGAGCATCTATGATCCTGTCATCAGAGATCTTATACTCTTCCTGAAGGGCAAGCATAACCCCCGGAACCACCCCCGAGGATCCTGCTGTAGGCGCAGCAACGATAAGTCCCATAGAAGCATTCACTTCGAGAACTGCCATTGAATAAGTTATTGCTTTACTCACAAGATTGCCTACTATACTCTTTCCCTTTATCCTGTGCTCATTCAGCTTTTTGGCTTCTCCGCCTATAAGACCTCCCATTGACTTCACGGCATTTTTAGTAGGATTCTTGGACGATTCCTTCATAATGCTCCATACATTCTGCATTTTGTAGATTATTTCATCTTCTGTTGTTTCAAATTTATCGCACTCACGTCTTTTCATTACTTCTGAGATGCTCATTCCCTTGCTTTCGCAAATCTCGAGCAATTCATCTGCCTTCTTAAAATCCATGACTTTTTCTCCTTAACTATACCTGGACAAGCATTACATCTTCCACGTATTTATTTGTAAGTATCGCGTCTTTAAGCTCCTCCGGAAGTGAGCTGTCGGTCTCGACGATAGTATATGCCCTCTCATGCTTTCCTTCCCGGAAAAGTCTCATAAATGCAATATTTATATTTCTGTCACTGAGTGCTCCTGCAATATGTTTGATAACACCCGGCATATCCTTTTGAACGATGATAGCCGCGCTGTATTCTCCTGTAAAATCAACAGGAACATTATCGATCCTCACTATGCGGCACTTTCCACCGCCAACGGATTCTCCACGAACTTCCAGCTTCTTCCCGTTTTTTGTCTCTATAAAAATGTCCACTGTATTTGGGTGTACATCCGTCTCAGTTTCATTTATCTCAAATTTAAAATCCACGCTGCGGTC
Source organism: Lachnospiraceae bacterium (assembly GCA_024682575.1). Taxonomy (GTDB): domain Bacteria; phylum Bacillota; class Clostridia; order Lachnospirales; family Lachnospiraceae; genus NK4A144. The sequence continues at coordinate 4,016 of JAIKZC010000460.1, forward strand.
TTCTGCGATCTTAAACGAATCCCTTATTCTTTTATCATCCGTCTTAAAGCCCAGGATTCCTCCGAGCAGCGCCTTATCAGTACCATGTCCGTGATAGGTCTCCGCGAAGGAGCCATAAAGGACAAATCTTACCTTTGCAATATTTCCTCCTGCCATTTTCTGGGCAAGATAGGCTATCGAGCTTGCTCCGGCAGTATGTGAACTTGAAGGTCCTATCATGTTCGGACCCAGAACATCAAAAACACTTATTGAAGCCATAAATTTCTCCCTATTAATTATGAAGAGGTCCGGTAACTCCGGACCCCCCAATTAATCATTAAACATATTCAACGTTTTTTTTAATCTCTGAATTCTCGGTTTTATCTGCTTTGTAAATAAATTTTCTGTAAATGGTCTCTACCAGAAGTCCTATTGCGTTGTCTCCAGATACATTGCAGGCTGTTCCGAAAGAATCCTGTGTTATATAAAGAGCTACCATGATGGCACATATCGGTCCGTCCGGATTACCTGCTTCTGCTCCAAATATCATGTAGAGGAAGGGAAGTGCCGTCATGATCGATCCACCCGGTGCTCCCGGGCTTGCTACCATTGCTATTCCAAGTGTTGCGATAAAAGGAACTACCGTATGAAGCCCGATCGGAAGATTATTCATAAGACATACCGCAGTCGCACAGGCAACTATCGTGATCATTGAACCGCACATATGGATATTTGCACAAAGCGGAACCACAAAATTCCTTATCTGTTCGCTTACACCCTCTTTTTCAGCACACTGAAGATTTACCGGAATAGTTGCTGCAGATGACTGTGTTCCAAGTGCAGTAGTATATCCTGCAAGCTGATATTTAATGAGCTTGAACGGATTCTGATGTGAAACAGTACCCGCGATTGTAAACTGAATAAGAATAGTTACCCAGTGCATGATTATTACTACAAGGAATACCTTCCAAAGGATTCCAAGAATAGCAAATGTCTTTCCTGAACGTGTCATATCTACAAAAGTTCCGCAAATGTAAAGAGGAAGTCCGGGAATAATGGTGTTATGAAGAACAGCATCAATGATAGCTGAGAAATCATGCATTCCATTATAAAGCGTATCTCCGACAGTCTTTCCTCTGAGAACAGAAAGCGAAAGTCCAAGCATAAATGCAAATACTACCGCTGACATAGTATCCATAAGCGCCGGAATACTGATCGAAAGATATGCACTGACTGAATTATCGGCAGTAGCGGATATCTGATCCATCGCCTCCGGGCTCATGAAACTCGGAAAAAGTGAGCTTGATACCAGATACGAGGCTGAACCGAATAGCAATGTCGAGCCATAGGCAAGTGCCACTGTTATAATAAGAAGCTTTCCTGCACCCTGTGAAAGGTCTGCTATTCCCATGGTAACATAAGCCAGTATCATAAGCGGTATTACAAATTTAAGGTAACTGCTGAATATGCCGGACAATGTGACTACAAATCTGCAAAATCCCTCCGGCATGAACTGTCCTATCAAAATACCTAAAATGATCGCAATTATGAGCTTTGGAACAAGCCCGATCTTTTTCTTTTCCATCTGTTAGTACCCCCGAAACATACAATTTTATTCTGATTTCTTCCGTTCAAGTTTTTTCGGCCGTTAACTTGACTTAACCTGTATGATCATTGTACAATCCATGGTACAATTAATCAAATTCATAGTTTTCATAATATCGATTAAAATTTTTAATAGGTGGTTCATATGGAAATACGCCAGATCATCAGTTTTACTAAGATCGCACAATTTCAAAGCTTCTCAAAAGCAGCTGACTCTTTGGGTTATTCCCAAAGTACTCTTACAGTCCAGATACAACAGTTAGAGAAAGAATTAAATACCAGACTCTTTGACCGCATTGGTAAAAAGACTCTTCTAACTCCGCCCGGAGAAAGATTCTTAAACTATGCCCATAAAATACTTTCAGATGTTAACGAAGCAAACCTTGCCCTTCAGGATGATACAGAGTTATCCAACGCTCTTCGCATAGGTGTTACAGACTCTGTCTGCTTTTATAAGCTTCCGCCTATCCTTCAGTATTTTCACGAGAATTATCCAAAGGTTAAGCTCTCTATTACCATAGATGATACCGACGCCCTTATAGATATGATGGATAAAGGAGAGACTGATCTTATATATATTCTCGATCAGCCCTGCTACAACAATAACTGGGTGAAAGAAATGGAAGAACGCGAAAAAATTGTTTTCGTTGCATCTCCGGATTCCCCACTCTCAAAAGAGAAAGATCTCGAGCTTGATATGCTTCTTACCCATTCATTTATCCTGCCCGAGAGCGGTTCAGCCCACAGAAGATCTCTTGATAACCTTCTTGCCGCCAGAGGCTTTATTTTCAAGCCCTTCCTGGAGATAAGCTCTATAGAGTTTATTCAGCGAATGCTCCATGGAAGTGATTTTATATCATATCTTCCCTATTTTACTGTCTCTGATGCTGTTGAAAACGGATATCTTACTGTATTAGACCTAAAAGACTTCAGCGCTTCCATGTACAGACAGATCTTCTACAATCAAAACAAATGGAAGACACGCGAAATGGCCGAATTTATTAAGGCTGCAAATAACTTATAAATATAATTCCACACAGATAAAGGCGATGCATCTCTGCACCGCCTTTTTTTTATAAATAATTTTATTGTTTATTTTTTTCAAGCTCTTCTTTTGCAATATTTCCTCGAAGTCCCGCATCTATGAAGTCGCAATACTGACAGAATCCGATATTATGTCTGCCGTTACGCATCTTCTCTCTGACACCGCGATAAACCTCACCATTCCAGATATCGACAAGCTTTTCCTTTGTAAGATCACCCATCTTTGTCTTCTCAAAGTTATCACAGCAACAAAGACCCATATTTCCGTTAGGCTCGATCCACATATCAGTATAGGGCATAAGACAGGTCTTTTTGATGACCTTATATTTCTCACCCTTTCTGTTAGGTGCAGATCCTGCACGGTTTGTAAGATACTCATTTAAATATCTCATCTGGATTATAATCTCTACGTTCTTGTATTTCTCCTGATTTGCCTTTA
>JAIKZC010000083.1 GCA_024682575.1 Lachnospiraceae bacterium
TTGTTATCATATTTGTAAAGAAAAGTTCACTGGTATTTAATCGTATATTATTGTATGATAAAAAGGTTGTTGGATATTAAAAGTCTTTATTTATTTCAAGGACTTTATTTATATATGAGGTATTTTGTTTTGCTTAAAAATCTAAAAAAATCACTTTCGGTCATTACAGCCGTTTTTATTGCTGCATGTGAACTGATTTCCGCACCTTATAATGTCGCAGCTGAGGAGCTGACACGAGACGATATAAATGCTGCCAGAATGGCAATGAGCGCATCGTCAGATTCCATACCGGGTTGGCCTGCTTCTCCCACCATAGGCGCCGAAAGCGCCGTACTGATGGACGCAGATACAGGAGTTATACTTTATTCAAAAAATGCAGATGTTGTTCATTATCCTGCAAGTACCACAAAGGTCATGACCTGTCTTCTTGCTGCTGAAAACTGCTCTCTGGATGAAATAGTCACCTTCTCCCATGAAGCAGTCTATGGCATTGACAGAGGATCTTCTAATGTAGGTATTGATGAAGGACAGGCAATGACTATGGAAGAAGCCCTCTACTGCGTTATGCTGGCTTCGGCAAACGAAGTTGCATCAGCAGTAGCTGAGCACGTAGGAGGCACGATCGAAAATTTTGCCAAAATGATGAATGAACGAGCTGCAGAGCTCGGATGCACAAATACACATTTTGTAAATGCCAATGGTCTTCCCAATGAAGAACACTGGACAACCGCTCATGATCTTGCACTTATAACGAGAGCCTTCAACAATAATGAAACTCTCAGACGTATCGCCGGAACCAATTATTACAAAATGGAAGCTTCCGTTTCGCAGCCAGATGCCTTTGATCTTGCGAATCATCATAAGATGTACCCGGGCAACAGCTATGCTTATGAATATGTCACCTGGGGAAAAACAGGATATACCAATGTAGCGCGTGAAACCCTTGTTACCTGCGCCGAAAAGAACGGTATGAATCTCGTCTGTACCATCATGAAGGCCGAGCCGCCTTACCAGTATACAGATACGAGAGACCTTTTCGAATATGGATTTAACAATTTCCAGAAACTCTATGTAGATGATAATGAAACAACTTTTAACCTGGATTCATCAGACTTTTTTGATACGGACAGTTCTATATTCGGAAGTACAAAATCCTTGCTGGAATTAGATTCTACAGGCTATTGTATCGTTCCTAACACTGTTAATTTCGATGATCTCGAATACAGCATAAGCTACGACACTGATAGTGCAGACGATATTGCTGACATCAATTACAGCTATGAGGGCGTTTATGTGGGCGGAACCTCGCTAAAGATGACAGACCCCGAAACCAGTGATTTCAGCTTCGGAACAGCTTCTGTATCAGGCAATGTTGAACCTGTATCACATATAAAAGAAGAGGATGAAAAAGAGCGTAATATCATTTATGTAAATATAAAAATGCTCTTTATCATAATTGGAATAACAGTTGTTTTGCTTATACTCATCCTGATATTCTGGCTTTTATTCAGGAAAAACAGCTATTCCAACAAACGACGCCGAAATATATTAAAACGCAATCGCCGATACGGTTCGGAATTTGATGATTTTGATTTCAAATAATAGTTTCCAATAAAAAATGCACGAAGCATCCATCAAACTGCTTCGTGCATTAATTTATTTAAATCGGATCCTATATTTATAAATCGGATTTCCCTTGGCAGAGAACTTTTCCTCGTACTCCGTCATAATATTATCCTTCATCTCCTCTGCATCAGAATGCAGATTGCGGGACATGTATAAAAGCTCACATCCTGCCGGTTCTATCTCTTCTAATGCAAAATCAAAAAGATCTTTATTATCTGTCTTGAATTCTATAGTTCCCTCTTTTGCCAGTATTCCGGAAAAGATTTTTAAGAATTCTTTTGACTCAAGTCTTCTCTTTGCATGTCTTGCCTTTGGCCAGGGATCAGAGAAATTCAAATATATCTTCGAAACCTCGCCTTTCGCAAAATAATTCTCTATCTCTGCTGCATCCATCCTGATAAATCTCAGATTCTCAGGCTCTTTTTCCATCTCATCAAGCTTTTTCAAAGCCTTTATCATGACACTTTCATATCTTTCAACACCCACAAAATTTATATCCGGGTATTTAACTGCCATATCAGTTATAAATCTTCCTTTTCCCATTCCAACCTCAACAGCAATGGGATTATCGTTTCCAAAAATTTTATT
>JAIKZC010000084.1 GCA_024682575.1 Lachnospiraceae bacterium
CTCTTCCTGTATCTCTCTTTTAGCAGCATTTAAGATTGCTGTTTCTGCGTCATTTTCTTCATCAGTTCTGTCAATAAGTCCAGCGGGAACGCCCAAAATGAAATGTCCCGTAGGATATCTGAATTCTTTTGCAAGAAGAAGTCTTGGCTCTTCTCCCTCTCTTTCTATGATGACAAAGCAACTAACAGCATCCGGGATCATTTTCTTAAATTCTTCATCGGATTTCACAGCAACAAGTCTGTCAAAATCACGTCTGGTCGCATCAAAATAATGTTTTCCTTCTTCATACTGAAGGTCAAATACATTCATAAATCTCGACTCAAAAACATGTTTTGCGCATTCTTTTGTAATTTCGGGTTTTTTCATAATCAATTCCTCTCTTTTTATTTTACTCTCCAGTAAAGCTCCTCTGCTTCGTTCTTGTCAACAAGCATATAATTCTTAAAAACATATTCTCTTATATCTTCGTCATCAAAAGAATTCATATCTTCAGAAATAACCCATTGAGGTCTTTCATCCTTAAGTCTTTCGAGTATCTCAGTCTTGATCTCCGGGTATAAATGCAGAAAATAAGGACAATTAACTGCATATTTATTCATTGGAAATATCTTTAATACTTCATAATATATCATACCGGATTCCAAATTAAATACATCATTTCTTTCATTTTCAGGAATCTGATCATTTATCGCATTGATTGCTTCAACCTTTGTGATGCCATCAAGATTATCATATATAAAGCTGTTCTCTTCGTATTTCTCGGCTGCAGGCGGCAGATAAAAAATAAGAATTGTGATAAATACAGCTGCAGATACAAGCGCCCTGATAATATAAATCTTCTTTTTCCTGAGCTTCGTCGTTGTTTCCGGCAAAAATGTCATAAAGCAGATAAAAAGCGGTAGCTCAATGATGAAATAATAATCAAAGGGCGTTCCAAGATGAAGAAGCAGATATGTTACTATCGGCATAACTATCATCAATAGTTTTTTATAAAAATCAGTTTTCTTCTTCGTCCATAAAAATATGCCAAAAATAAGACACAGTGGACAGATGATCAGCATCTTTTCCCATTCAAGGGAAAAGCCTTCGTAATAATCGGTTCCTCTCTTAAAACCAAGCATAAATACGCACTTTACCATGTCATTAACAGCACCGCGCATGGCAAAATACGCAAATATCGGGGCTGATACAGAAAATCCGCCAAAGAGAAAGAATTTTATGCATCGTATTATTTTATCCCATTCCGCATCCCTGGCCAAAATACAAAAAACGGTGATAACAGCCGCAATTATAGGTGCTGTTACCGTCATTTTTCCCCAGAAGATTATAAAAAAACTAAGCCCGATGATAAAGGAGCTGCTGTTTAATTCATTATAATCTTTATTTTTTAAGAATTTAAGGGATAAATATAAAGATGCCATATTTAAAGGCAGAAAAAGCTCCTCTACGGTATTTCCACCCCAGAGAAGTGATGTATACGCCCCATAGAAAAGAATCAAAGAAATAATGCTCCAGATTTTGTTGTTATAGAGCCGTAAAATTTTATAGATAAATAATACTGCGGCAGCAATGGAAATACATTGTATCAGAAAAATACCATTTCTGCCTTTTATAAATGTCTGGCCTAAAGCCTCATAGAAAAACAGTGTCGGACCTTTAAGATCAAAATAATCCTTATATGGAACCAGTCCTGCTGTAACCGCTCTACCCATCAATGAATACCAGGAAGAATCATAACCATAGGCATATGGATATCTCGGGCTTGTCCAGCTGGAGGCAAAATAAATGAATATGCAGCCGCTTAACATCACGGCTGCATATTCAACCAGTTCCATAAAATTGATGCTGATTTTTTCATCAGCAGAAAGTTCCTCAGTTATTTCTGACTGAATAACTCCTTCATCAATCTTCGGCTGAATCAACTAATTTATCCTTTCGTGCTTCAATTTCCTGCGCCTGAACATCACCCGGTGCCTGTTCATAACGGTTAAATTCAAATGAGAAATCTCCCATTCCGCCTGTCATAGATCTGAGATCTGTACTGTAACCGAAAATTGTCGACTCAGGAATCTCAGCTTCTATAACTGTCTGTTTTCCGGTATCGGTAGGTGTCATGCCAAGAACTCGACCACGACGTTTATTGAGGTCACCCATTATATCACCGGTATATTCGTCCGGAACAGTAACTTTTAATGTCATGATAGGCTCAAGAAGAACAGGTGTTGCCTTCATAAATCCATCCTTGAAAGCCATCTTCGCTGCTGTCTTAAATGACTGCTCTGAAGAATCTACAGGATGATATGATCCATCATAAAGTGTAGCTTTTACTCCGACTACCGGATAAGCTGCAAGAGGTCCTTTTACCACAGAATCTGCAAGTCCTTTATCAACTGCAGGGAAGAAGTTTTTAGGAACTGCTCCTCCTACTACCTTTTCTTCAAAAACATAAGCTTTTGAGAAATCTCCTGATGGTTCAAAGGTCATCTTAACATCACCATACTGACCATGTCCGCCTGTCTGTTTCTTATACTTGCCTTCCACATCTGACTTACCCTTTATAGTCTCTCTGTAAGCAACCTTAGGTTTTGAAAGCTCTATCTGGATCTTATACTCGCTTTCGAGCTTGGCCTTAACGATCTCAATCTGCTGTTCACCAATACCATAGAGCAAGGTCTGGCGGTTTTCTGAATCATTGACATTTTTAAGGGTAAGATCCTCTGCTGTCATTTTAGCAAGAGCCTGTGAAATCTTATCAACATCGGACTTGTTAACAGGCTTATATCTCATTGCCGTGTATGGTGTTGAGATAAGCAGTTTCGGATATGTGATCGCCATAGCCTTTGTTGAAAGTGTATCACCTGTCTTGGTAACATTCAGCTTTGCGAGCGCACCGATATCTCCGGCATGAAGTTCATTGACTTCATTTGCTTTTGATCCGCAGAGACAATACATCTTTGCAATCTTGATCTCAGCATCACGTTTTTCATTATAAATGGTATCTCCAACCTTAAATACGCCGGAGTTTACCTTAAAGATCGAATATTTACCGATAAATGGATCAATAATAGTCTTCCATACTATTGCAGACTTTGGCTTGGAGAAATCATAATCAGCTTCAAAAATTTCATTTGAAGCGGTATTGATTCCGGAAACCTTTCTGCCCTCGGGACTTGGAAGATACTTAACACAGTCATCGAGCAGTGTATAAATACCCTGGATAAGAGTACTCGAACCCATTGTCATTGGAACGATAGAGCCATCACAAACACTTGCGTGAAGAGCAGCTCTCATTTCTGCTTCTGTAAAGTCTTCACCGTTAAAATATCTTTCCATAAATTCTTCTGATGTTTCAGCGATAGCTTCCATCAAAGAACTTCTATATATTTCGAGATTTTCCTTGGAATATTCAGGAATCTCACACTCGACTGCCTCGCCCTTGTCATTCCAGCGATATGCTTTTTCTGCAAGGACATTGACATAGCCGACGAATTTTTCATTTTCACGAATAGGGAAATGGAATGGTGCTATTTTTTTACCATAGAGCTCTGTAAGAGTTTCAAGAGCATTCTTAAAACTTGCATTGTCGATATCCATGTTAGAAACATAGATAAGACGCGGAAGGTTGTACTTTTCACATAAATTCCAGGCTTTCTTCGTGCCTGTTTCTACGCCTGCCTTACCATTAATTACGATAATTGCCGAAGCAGCCGCATTCATAGCTTCCTCAACTTCACCAACAAAGTCGAAATAGCCTGGTGTATCAAAAACATTTAACTTGGTATTTTCCCATTCTATCGGGATAATGGATGTGCTGATAGAGAATTTTCTTTTCTGTTCTTCTTTGTCATAGTCGCTGATGGTAGTACCATCTTCAACTTTTCCAAGACGTGTTGTGAGACCGGATATTTTCGCCATGGCTTCAACGAGACTTGTTTTCCCGGAGCCGCCATGGCCCAACAGTGCTACGTTACGAATCCTATCAGTGGTATAAACATTCATATAGTAATACCTCCTTATGCTATTGGTGGAAACGCCTCGAATTACCCCCAGGAGGCTTTCCTTTGTCTATAAATATTTTACAATAGAATAGTGTGTATTGCAATAGTTTTGTGCATTTTTAACAAGCAATATTAAATAGAAATAAAAATTATAAATAAGAAATATATTTTTGAATAATGTATACATTGTATTTTTTTATGTACACTAATCGCTTTTTATGCTATTATATTTTCGGAAAAGGATTATTTCAGCTTTATTGTTTTACAGGGGGTAATTTATGTTTCTTTTTGATATGGAAGACATCTGGGAACTTGGCGGATCTTATAAAGCCACAAAAGTTATTAAGAAAAAACACGGTCTTGTTTATACCGATGGTTTATTAAAAGTTGGTCGTGGATTCGACAGGGAAATCTCCGCAAGAGCTGTATTTGATTCAGAAGGTAATGGCGGAATCTTAAATATAGAAAAAAACAGTGATTTCAAAGAAGCATGTAAATATTTCGATGAGCATGCTGCTGATAATCTCGTTATTATGGATAATATGAGAAGTCGTATGCATGCAAGAAGCCGTCGCTTTGTTTTAAGAACTTACGCAGCAGCTGTTGTTTTCTTCCTTATACTCGCCCTGCTCTGTCAGTTTGTATTTATAGGTGCAGGAGTAGTTCCGGCAGTAATGTTCTCAACGCTCAAAACTTTTGGCGCGATCATTCTCGTGGTATCATCAGTATTTTTAATAAGAGAAGGACTTAAACTTTTCAGCTTAAACCAATATTATCTATAATGCTGATTCTAAAATTAAAGATGAGTTAAAATCGGGTATATCTTCAAAAGATATTACCCGGTTTTTCTATTTAAATTATACATTTTTGATGCAAAGCCTCAAAAATCCCGCAAACAAGCCATTTATATGTGGCTGCGCCACGGGCTTGTTTGCCACTTGTTTTACTTTATCATACGGACCCCGCAGTAAATGCGGATTCCTGTAATGAACTGACAAAAAGTCATAATTTATAATCAAGAAAAATATTTTTAATTATTTTCAACGCGTTGACGCGTTAAAGTGTTGCAATTTCCTTGAAACTGTTGTATCTTAGTAACATAGTTTTTTCAAAATGCTCATGAATATTTTTCTGTCTTACAGACAGCATATTTATTCCGGCAAATTAATTCAAAGGGGAAAATATCATGGTTATAGTTATGAAACCCGGCGCATCTGACGCCAGTATCGAACATGTTGTTAATTTCGTTATAGAATCCGGTCTTACTCCTCATATATCAAAAGGTACTGAAGTTACCATCATCGGTATGGTCGGTGATAAAGAAAAGCTCAATTATGACAATCTTAAAATATTTGAAGATGTAGATAAGCTTGTTCCCGTTACTGAAAGTTATAAGCTTGCCAATAAAAAATTTCATCCGGAACCCTCTAAGATCAAAGTCGGAAATACATTTATCGGACCCGATACTCTTACGATCATGGCAGGCCCATGTGCTGTCGAGAATGAGGATCAGATGATGCTGGTTGCAGAAGCTGTAAAGAAAAGTGGTGCAACTATCATCCGTGGCGGTGCGTATAAGCC
>JAIKZC010000085.1 GCA_024682575.1 Lachnospiraceae bacterium
GAAAAGGATAATGGCAATACCAACGTTAGGAACAACATTGAAAACAGCATTAAGTATAAGTCCAAGTACTTTAGCTATAGGTCCAAGAATTGCTCCGGAATATTGTGAAAGCAGTATTCCTTCTGACAATTTATTTTCCTCCTGATAAAATTAAGGAACGGGATCATACCCTCCTTTAGAAAAAGGATTACATCTTATGATTCTCCATAAAGCCAACGCTCCACCCTTAAGAGCACCATATTTTTCAATAGCCTGAAGACCGTATTCCGAACAAGACGGAATATACGGACATTTTGTTGACTTATATGGAGAAATATACTTTTTATAAAACCTAATCATTGCGATTAAAATAATTTTCATAGTATTAGATCAATCAGCATTCAAAATTTTATGAAGATTTGCAAGATGTAATAACGCGCTCTCTATATTTGCGCATTTCAATGGCTTCTCATTTGATTCTTTTTGAGGATTAGCCGAAGCCCTGACTACGACCACTATGTCCAAACCACTATTGAACTCATCCTCATGCAGTCGCACTGATTCTCTGACCAACCGCGTAAGCCGATGTCTGACAACTGAATTGCCAACCTTTTTGCTTACGGAAATTCCAAGCCGGTTAATTCCCATATGGTTTTCCAGTATATACATTACTAAATATTTGTTTGCTCGGGAATTTCTTGCGTTATAGACCGCCCTGAAATCAATATTACTTTTTAACGAAGTAAAAATCCTCATTAAAATTCTCTTTTAACAAAAAATTTTTCAATAAATTAGAAAAAAGACCACATTACTGCGGTCTCAGACTGTAAGGCGAGCTCTGCCTTTTCTGCGTCTTGCAGCAAGAACCTTACGTCCACCCGGTGTGCTCATTCTTGCACGAAATCCATGAACCTTTGATCTATGTCTTTTCTTAGGCTGAAATGTCATCCACATAATAATTACCTCCTGATTTTAAAACAAAATACCGGAAAACACCGTTCTAATTATAGTTATTTAGAGGCATAACGTCAAGAAAAATATTATATAAAAGAAAATTACAGAAATTTTTGTGAAAAAAATTCAAGAATCTCCAATATAGGAAAGATAAATTCAATTTCTGAATAAAAATCTATTTATACACATAAATCTTCAACATGTGTATAAACTGACTTGTGCAGAAAGTTATCCACATATGGGCATAAATAATTGATTTACATAATGTTTTCCACATAATGTGGAAAAGCTGTTGATAACCATCTAATATTATGCGGATAATTATTAACAATGCCCATTTTATCCACATTTGCACATGTTGATATGTTAATATGATTATCCACATTTATCCACAAATAGGTTGCATAATATTCGGTAACCAGTTTACATAATTCTGTGTAAATAACATTGACTTATCAACATATGTTGAAAACTTTGTGGATAAATACATTGCTCTGTGCACAGATTATCCCTAAAATGTTGATAAATTACTAAATTTAAGGTAATATATATAAGGTCTGTTCTTATTCTGATACTATATAATAATGAAGTTTCAGATAAAAAATACAGGCCATTAAGTAATTTTAGGCGGGAGATAAGCACCTATGGATGAAAAACAGTCACTAATTGAAAACTGGAATAAAATAAAAGAAGTTGTAAGAACTGAAAATGGTATTTTAGATGTCCCTTTTGAAACATGGATTGCCCCCATGGAGATTTTTTCAGTTGAAGGCAATACCTTAAAAATCATAACCCCCGGTGAAAATCAGCGTGGAGTTGAAGTTCTTACAAATAAGTACAAACTGGTTTTTGAAATAGCAATTTCAGAGGTTATGAACAAAAGATATACAGTTGTATTTATAACCGAAGAAGAAGCTAAGAATTCAAGTGCTGCTGTCGAAAAAGTAAATACTGAAAACCTTAAGCTCGAAAGTGATAATATTCAAAGATCAAATCTTAATCCCAAATATACATTTGATACTTTTGTAGTAGGACCAAATAACAGACTTGCACATTCAGCAGCTCTTGCAGTAGCTGAGGATCCGGGTATTGTTTATAATCCGCTTTTTCTTTATGGAGGACCCGGACTTGGAAAAACTCACCTTATGCATTCAATAGGTCACTATATAATAAGAAAGAATCCAAATAAAAACATCAGATATGTTACAAGTGAAACATTCACTAATGAAGTTATTGAAACTATACAGCTCGGCGGTACGCAGGGAATGTCCAAATTCCGTGAGAAATACAGAACTGTGGATGTTCTTCTACTCGATGATGTACAGTTTATAATAGGTAAAGAAAGTACCCAGAACGAGTTTTTCAATACTTTTAATGAGCTTCACGCCCAGAATAAAGCAATAATCCTTTCATCTGATAAACCTCCAAAAGATATGGAGACATTAGAAGAAAGACTTCGTTCAAGATTTGACTGGGGATTAACGGTTGACATAAATCCTCCGGATTATGAAACAAGAATGGCAATTCTTCGAAGATACGCAAAAACTATCGGCGTAAGCGTAGATGATGAAATTGTACAGTTTGTTGCTTCTAATATTAAATCAAACATCAGAGAACTTGAAGGAGCTCTTAATAAAATTGTAGCACTCCACAAACTTGATAATCGGGAAATAACAATGTATACGGCTGAACAGGCAATTAAAGATATGATAATGCCTGATACTCCAAGAAAAGTAACACCTGAGATCATAATTGCTGAAGTGGCAAAATATTACAATACTACTGCCGAAGATATTAATTCAAGCCGCAGAAACAAGGAAATTGTTGTACCCAGACAGGTCGCAATGTACCTCTGCCGTGAGAAAACCGATACAGCACTTGCTGAAATAGGCAAGATCATGGGTAACAGAGATCATACAACAGTTATCCACGGTCATGATAAGATTGAACAGAGCTTATCCACAGATTTAAAGTTGAAAAATGAAATCGAAGAAATCATGAAGATTATTTTTCCCTCTTAATTAACATCTGTTCAACGGCTTTTCAACCTTATCCTTTTTGGATGAAAGTCTTGATTTCAGAGGCTTTCAGGGGTTTTACACAAATTCACGCCCCTTATTACTACTAATACGAATTTTAAAGATATTTAGTTATATCAAAAAACTGACAGGAGATTTACACAATGAAAATTGTTTGCAGCAGAGATTCTTTGATGGAAGGAGTAAATATTGTTTCAAAAGCTGTTCCATCAAAAACAACAATGCCTATTCTTCAATGTATCCTTATAAACTGTAATGATGGAAGAATAAAACTTACAGCAAATAACATGGAACTCGGAATAGAAACAATCATTGAAGGTGAAATAGAAGAAAAAGGAATCATAGCATTAGATGCAAAATTCTTTGGTGATATGGTAAGACGTCTTCCGGATGGTTTTATCACGATAGAGACAGATTCTTCAATGAGAACATCTATCACATGTTCTCAGACTAAATTTTATCTTCCGGCAAGATCAGGAGATGATTTCCCTTATCTTCCACATGTTGATAAAACTAATTACATCATTCTTTCACAATACAGCTTAAAAGATATTATCCGTCAAACAACATTTTCGCTTTCAGACAGTGAAAATAACAAAATAATGACGGGTGAATATTTTGAAATAAAAGACGATAAACTTATGGCTGTTGCTTTGGATGGACATAGAATTTCCATCAGAAATATTCAGCTCCATGATTCATATGATGAAAAAAAACTTCTTATCCCGGGAAAAACATTGAATGAGATCAGTAAAATCCTTAGTGGGGATCCTGAAAAAGAAGTAAAAATCTACATAGAAAACAGCAATGTTATGTTTGAACTTGAAAATACACTTGTTATTTCAAGACTTATTGAGGGTGAATATTTTGACGTCAATAAAATGATGACTGATAATTATTCAACCAAACTTGTAGTAAATAAAATTGCTTTCATGAATTGTATCGACAGAGCAAACCTTCTGATCAAAGAAGGTGAGAAAAAACCTGTTGTGGTTGACATAACAGATAATAATGCTGAAATCAAAATAAAATCTGAATTCGGTGCATTTAATGAAAATATTGAAATATCAAAAAAAGGTGAAGATCTTACAATAGGTTTTAACCCTAAATTTATTACAGATGTACTTAAAGTTATAGATGATGAGGATATAACACTTTATCTTATGGGATCAAAATCACCATGCTTTATAAGAGATGATGATAAAAATTATATTTATATTGTTCTTCCTGTAAACTTTAATAATATTTAATAACCAGTTTTTAATAAAATGCGAGGTAAAATGCATTGAAGGAATTTCATTTAAGAGAAAACGAAGATTTTATAAAACTTGGTCAGCTTTTGAAAGCTGTTAATCTCGTTTCTTCAGGTGTTGAAGCTAAAATAGAAATAGTTGAAGGAAATGTAAAAGTTAACGGAGAAGTCTGCGAGATGCGTGGAAAAAAAATCCATGATGGCGATAAAGTAGAATTCAGAGAAGAAGAAATACAAGTACTCAAATGATAATTGAATCTTTAGAGCTTGAAAATTATAGGAATTATGATTCTCTGAGCTTAAAACTCGGTTCCAGGACAAATATTTTTTTTGGCGATAATGCTCAGGGAAAGACAAATATTCTGGAAGCAGTATATGTTGGATCTACTACAAAGTCTCATAAAAAAAGCCGTGATAAGGAAATAATAAAATTCGGAAAAAATGAGTCTCATATAAGACTTTTGCTTAAAAAAAATGAAATAGATTATAAGATAGATATGCATATCCGCAAAAATAAGAGAAAAACGGTTGCAGTAAATGGAATTCCAATAAAAAAAGCTTCCGAACTTTTAGGGATAGCAAAGCTTATATTCTTTTCACCGGAGGACTTAAATATAATAAAAAATGGTCCTTCTGAGAGAAGACGTTTTATCGATATAGAATTATGTCAACTGAGTAAAAATTATTTGAATAGTCTTATTAATTATAATAAATGTCTTGAACAGAGAAATAAACTCATGAAAGACATTGCTATTGGAAATTACGGAAAATCAGAAGGATCTACTGCACTGGAAGTATGGGAATCCGAGCTGATAAGATATGGACTTGAAATTATTTCCGAACGAGAAGAATTTATAAAAAGACTTAATCCGATAATAAATAAAATAAATAAGTCAATTACTGAAAAAGACGAAGAACTTGAACTAAATTACGAACCATCAGTAAATGCTGAAAACTACGAAGAAAAATTAAAAAAGACAAGAAATCAGGACATGAGGTATTTTACAACATCAGCTGGCCCGCATCATGATGATATGAGTTTTCTTCTTGACGGAATTGATCTAAGAAAATATGGTTCGCAGGGTCAGCAGAGGACAGCTTCTTTGTCATTAAAGCTTTCGGAAATTGAAATTGTTAAAAATCTTGTTAATGATGATCCTATTTTATTACTTGATGATGTTTTATCTGAATTAGACAGTCATAGACAGAATTGTTTATTAGCTCATCTTGGAAAGGTTCAGACACTTATAACATGTACGGGATTAGATGATTTTATAAAAAACAGGATTGAAATTGACAGAGTATTTAACGTAAAAAACGGAATTGTAGATTTAAAATAATTATGTAAACCAAACTGGATTTTCTAAGGATTGGCAATAAATCATAATTTGATAAAATGGAGGAATAAATGAGTCAGGAATACGGAGCAGACCAGATACAGATTTTAGAGGGACTTGAAGCTGTTAGAAAAAGACCCGGAATGTATATTGGATCTACATCTTCCAGAGGATTACATCATCTGGTATACGAAATTGTAGACAATTCTGTAGATGAGGCATTGGCTGGGGTTTGTGATACAATTCATGTAACTATTCAGCCGGATAATTCTATAGTTGTTGAAGATAACGGAAGAGGAATTCCTGTTGGAATAAATCATAAGTCAGGTCTTCCCGGTGTTGAAGTTGTATTTACAATTCTTCATGCCGGCGGAAAATTTGGCGGAGGCGGATACAAGGTTTCCGGAGGCCTTCATGGAGTAGGTGCTTCGGTAGTAAATGCGCTTTCTGAATGGCTTACTGTTAACGTATATACTGACGGTAAAATTTACGAAGAAAAGTTTAGTCGTGGAAAAACTACGAGTAAACTTACTGTTGTTGGTGAATGTGATCCGAGTAGACACGGCACGACAGTTACTTTTCTTCCGGATCCTGAAATTTTCAAGGAAACTCAGGAATATGATTTTGGTGTATTAAAGCAGCGTTTAAGAGAAATGGCTTTTCTTACAAAAAATCTTAGGATTGAGCTTCATGATACCAGAGAAGGCAAAGAAAGAGACGAAAAATATCATTATGAAGGTGGAATTAAGGAGTTTGTTGCATATTTAAATAAAAGCACATCTCCTCTTTACAATGACATCATCTACTGTGAAGGTACAAGAAATAACGTATATGTTGAAGTTGCCATGCAGCATAATGATTCATATAACGAGAGTTCATACAGTTTTGTAAATAATATTAATACTCCGGAAGGCGGAACACATCTTACCGGATTCAGAAATGCTATTACAAAAACATTTAACGATTATGCAAGAAAAAATAAATTCTTAAAAGATAGTGATGAAAATCTTTCAGGTGAAGATATTCGTGAAGGATTGACATCAATTGTTTCAATCAAGATCGAAGAACCGCAGTTTGAAGGACAGACAAAACAGAAGCTTGGAAATACAGAGGCCAGAAATGCTGTAGAATACCTTCTTTCTGAAAAATTGACTTATTATCTTGAGCAGAATCCGGAAGTTGCAAAGACAATTTGTGAAAAATCAATTCAGTCTCAGCGAGCAAGGGAAGCAGCAAGAAAGGCAAGAGATCTTACAAGAAGAAAATCAGCTCTTGATGGATTTTCACTTCCCGGTAAGCTTGCCGATTGTTCAGACAAGGATCCTAAGAATTGTGAAATCTTTATAGTCGAGGGAGATTCTGCCGGTGGATCCGCTAAAAGTGCGAGAAGCAGGGCAACTCAGGCTATACTTCCTTTAAGAGGAAAAATATTAAATGTTGAAAAAGCAAGACTTGATCGAGTTTATGGTAATGAAGAAATAAAGGCCATGATCACAGCGTTTGGTACAGGAATTCATGATGATTTTGATATATCCAAACTTAGATATGACAAGATCATTATTATGACTGATGCCGATGTTGATGGTGCGCATATTGCAACACTTATGTTAACCTTTATTTATCGATTTATGCCTGAGCTTATCAGACAGGGACATGTATATCTTGCACAGCCTCCGCTTTATAAGCTTGAGAAAAATAAAAAAACCTGGTATGCATATTCCGATGAGGAACTTGCAAAAATCATTTCTGAAGTTGGAAGAGACCAGAATAATAAAATCCAGCGTTATAAGGGACTTGGAGAGATGGATGCGACACAGCTTTGGGAAACAACTATGGATCCTGAAAAGCGCATCTTACTCAGAGTTTCAATGGATGAAGAAAATGACGCAGATGTAAATCTCACATTTATGACACTAATGGGTGACAAGGTTGAGCCAAGACGTGATTTCATACTTGAAAATGCGAAATACGTTAAAAACCTTGATATTTAACCTTAAAATAAAGCCTGAAAGGAATTTATTAGATGGATGATCAGATTTTTGACAGAATTAACGAAGTCGATCTGAAAAAAACAATGGAGACCTCTTATATCGACTATGCAATGAGCGTTATAGCTTCGAGAGCTCTGCCTGATGTAAGAGACGGACTTAAGCCTGTACAGAGAAGAATTCTCTATTCCATGGTCGAACTAAATAACTATCCTGACAAACCTCACAGAAAATGTGCGAGAATTGTTGGTGATACCATGGGTAAATATCACCCTCACGGTGACAGCTCTATTTATGGAGCACTCGTAAATATGGCACAGGACTGGTCAATGAGATATTGTCTTGTTGACGGTCATGGAAATTTCGGATCAGTCGATGGTGATGGTGCGGCTGCAATGCGATATACAGAGGCAAGACTTTCTAAGATCAGTATGGAAATGCTTGCTGATATTAATAAAAATACAGTTGATTTCATACCAAACTTCGATGAAACAGAGCAGGAACCAACGGTTCTTCCATCACGTTATCCAAATCTTTTAGTTAACGGAACAACAGGTATCGCTGTTGGTATGGCAACAAATATTCCTCCTCATAATCTGAGAGAGGTTATTCATGCTGTAGTAAAAATCATTGATAATATGATCGATGAAGACAGGGAAACTGAGATTGAGGAAATTTTAAAGATAATAAAAGGTCCTGATTTCCCTACCGGTGGTATGATACTTGGGAATCGTGGTGTTGATGAGGCATACAGAACCGGACGTGGAAAGATTATATTAAGAGCAATAACGGATATTGAAACTCTCCCTAATGGAAAATCTCAGATAATCGTTACAGAGCTCCCATATCTTGTAAATAAGGCAAAACTTATTAAAAATATTGCTGATCTTGTTAAGCTTAAAAAGATTGACGGTATTACCGATTTAAGAGATGAGTCTGACAGAGAGGGTATGAGAATCGTAATTGAACTCAGACGAGATGCAAATGCTAATATTATCTTAAATCAGCTCTATAAACATACACAGCTTCAAGATACATTTGGCGTAATTATGCTTGCACTTGTAAATAATGAGCCTCATATTCTGAATATTTTAGAAATTCTCAAGTGTTATCTGAGACATCAGGAAGATGTTGTAACCAGAAGAACACAATATGATTTAAATAAAGCCGAAGAAAGAGCCCATATTTTAGAAGGATTGCTCAAGGCAATCGATGCAATTGATGAAGTTATCAGACTTATCAGATCAAGTAAAACAGTTGCAGAAGCAAAAGAAAAATTAGTCGATTTCCTTACAATTGATGAAGTTCAGGCACAGGCAATAGTAGATATGCGTCTTAGAGCTCTGGCAGCATTGGAAAGAGAAAGACTTGAAGGCGAATATGCCGAATTACTTGAGAAAATAAAGGAATTTAAGGCTATTTTGTCAGATAAAAAGATCTTACTTGGTGTAATTAAAACAGAAATTTCAGTTATTGCAGATAAATATGGCGACGACAGAAAGACTGAAATAGGTTTTGATGCCGGAGAAATTGCAGATGAAGATATGATCACACTTGAAAATACCGTGATCACAATGACTCATTTAGGATATATCAAGAGAATGTCAGTAGATAACTTCTCTGCTCAGAACCGTGGCGGTAAGGGTATAAAGGGCATTACGACTATAGAAGATGACTATATCGAAGACCTTCTGATGACGACGACACATAATTACATAATCTTCTTTACAAATCTGGGTCGTGCGTATAGACTAAAGGCGTATGAAATTCCTGAAGCATCCAGAAATGCCAGAGGAATTGCAATAGTAAATCTTCTTCAGATGCTGCCTAATGAGAAAATTACCGCAACGATACCGATAAAAGACTATGATGAAGACAGATATCTTTTCATGGTTACAAAGAACGGTAAGGTTAAGAAGACAAGGGTTATGGACTTTTCGCATATTAATAAACGCGGAATCAAAGCAATAAATCTTCTTGATGGTGATGAACTTATTGAAGTTAAGCAGACAAGAAAAGATCAGGATCTTTTTGTAGTTACTAAATCCGGTATGTGTATCAGATTTAAGGAATCAGATGTAAGAGCAATGGGCAGAGATTCTATCGGAGTTAAAGCCATGAACTTAAAAGATGATGATGAAATAGTCGGAATGCAGACTGATTCCCAGGGAGATTCTTTATTACTTGTTACTGAAAATGGTATGGGTAAACGTACCAAACTCAGTGAATTTAATGGTCAGAAACGTGGCGGAATGGGTCACTTCTGTTACAAATTGAATGAAAAAACCGGAGCTATAATAGGCGTAAAGGCTGTTAATGATGAGCATGAGGTAATGCTTATTACTGATGCCGGAACAATAATTCAGATCAGGGCAAATGATGTTTCTGTGCTTGGAAGAAGTGCAAGAGGCGTTAAACTTATGAATCTTTCTGATGGTGTAAAGGTTGCCGGAATTGCAAAAGTACGTGATGAAATAGTACAGGAAGATGATGAGGAAAAAGAAGAGGGAAAAGTAGAGAGTGAAAACTGATTTATCCACTAAATGTTGATAGATTGTTGATAAGTCACACCTAAATATTGTTATTTAGTACCGATTCTGATACAAATTTATAAAATTTTTATAAATTAAAAAATAACCCTAAAAAACGGCTCCAGGAGGCTCTATTGAACCTTCTGGAGAGTCTTATGGCCATTGACAGGAAACTAAAAATAATAAAAAGATAAAATTACAGGAGAAAAAAAATGCTGGATATCAAATTTGTCAGGGAAAATCCTGAACTTGTAAAAGAGAACATCAAAAAGAAATTTCAGGATTCAAAACTTCCGCTTGTTGATGAAGTCATCGAATTAGATGAAAAAAATCGTACAACCCAGCAGGAAGCTGATAATTTAAGAGCAAGCAGAAACAAGCTTTCTAAAGAAATCGGAGCATTAATGGCTCAGGGTAAGAAAGAAGAAGCTGAAGAGGTTAAGGCGCAGGTAACAAAAAATGCTGAGAGACTTGCAGAGCTTGAGAAGATAAATAATGATCTCAAGGATAAGATTCTCAAGATAATGTACACAATACCTCAGATGATTGATGATTCAGTTCCTGTAGGAAAAGATGACAGCGAGAATGTTGAAATTGAGAAATTCGGTGAGCCTGTAGTACCTGATTTTGAAATTCCTTATCATACTGACATCATGGAGAGCTTCGCAGGTATAGATCTTGACGCTGCAAGAAGAGTTGCAGGAAATGGATTTTATTATCTTATCGGCGATATTGCAAGACTTCATTCTGCAGTTATTTCATACGCAAGAGATTTCATGATCGAAAGAAACTTCACCTATGTTGTACCACCCTTCATGATCCATGGAAATGTTGTTGAAGGTGTTATGAGTTTCCCTGAAATGGATGCAATGATGTATAAGATCGAAGGTGAGGATCTTTATCTTATCGGAACATCAGAGCATTCAATGATCGGACGTTTTATCAACCAGCAGATTCCTGAGGCAGAGCTTCCACTTACACTTACAAGCTATTCACCATGCTTCAGAAAAGAAAAAGGTGCTCACGGAATCGAAGAAAGAGGCGTCTATCGTATCCATCAGTTTGAAAAGCAGGAAATGATCGTTGTATGTAAACCTGAAGAATCAAAGAAATGGTATGATGTACTTTGGAAGAATACAGTAGATCTTTTCAGATCACTTGATATACCCGTTCGTACACTTGAGTGCTGTTCCGGTGACTTAGCCGACCTTAAATGCAAATCTTGCGATGTCGAGGCATGGAGCCCGAGACAGAAAAAATACTTTGAGGTTGGAAGCTGTTCTAACTTAGGTGATGCACAGGCAAGAAGGCTTCATATCAGAATTAAGGGTGAAGACGGAAATTACCTTGCTCACACACTTAACAATACAGTTGTTGCACCTCCGAGAATGCTTATTGCTTTCCTTGAGAATAATCTTTGTGCAGATGGTTCTGTTAAGATACCGAAGGTACTCCAGCCTTATATGGGTGGAAAAGAAGTTCTTATACCCAATAAAAAATAAGAGTTGACAAAAACAGTTTATATATTTATAATAATTTATGCGTCTGAAATTTACAGGCGCATAAATTTCATATTACTCATAACTTGGTTATGAGGTGTTTCGGAGCTCGGAGAAGTACTCAAGAGGCTGAAGAGGCGCCCCTGCTAAGGGTGTAGGTCGGGTGACCGGCGCGAGGGTTCAAATCCCTCCTTCTCCGCTAATATGAAAAAATAAGTACCTGAATTTGGAGGTGCCGCAGGATGATAAACAGAGTGAACAAGAAACTTCTGTATTTATCATCTTTTTTTATACCTGTAATTTTGTATATCTTTATATATAGCCGTCACGGTATATGTCCTTTTGGCGATAATACAGTGATGACTGGAGATATGAGATATCAGTTTACGGATTACCTGTCATATCTGAAAACAATCATTTTTTCTAATAATGATTTCAACTACTCGTTCAGTAAAAATCTTGGTGGAAACCTTACAGGATTTTCGGCATATTATTATTTTTGTCCATTAAACTGGATAACCTTATTATTTCCATCATCAATGCTTCCGATTGCTGAAGGAATAATTCTGATTTTATACGCTGCATTAAGTTCGCTTAGCTTTACATACATGCTGAGCAAAATAAAAGGTGAAAATTATCTTTCAATTCCATTTGCTTTGGCATATTCAATGATGGGATTTACAGCTACATATTTTCAGCTTTCAATATATTTTGCAGATTTAATATTATTTCCACTTATAGTTTTAGGACTTGAAAAAATAATAAAAAACCCCGAAGATAAAAAATTTTATCTTATAACGCTTTTTGCTGCATTATTATCAAATTATTACCTGGGATATATGATATGTATTTTTTCAACAATATATTACATATATCGAATTATATGCTTAGCCGAGAAAAAGTCTGATCTGCTTAAATATATTAAAAATACAAAGACATTTATAATAAGTTCTATACTTGCTGCAGCTCTTACAGCATTTAGCCTTCTGCCAGCGGTTTTATCACTTTCAGGGGAAAAGGATACATTATCAATTTCTTTTTTCAGAAGATTTGAGATGAATACTGTTTTTGCGCAGTTTTTTACAGGATCATTTTCAGGAAATGTAAGTAATGGACTTCCAAATATCTACTGTGGAATCATAATAGCTTTCTTTTGTATTTTATATTTTATAAATTCAGAGAGAAAGCTTAAGACAAGAATAGCATCTTTGGTATTGATAGCATTCTTTTTTGTAAATATGTATATAAATACCTTAAATGTTATCTGGCACGGATTTAACCAGCCAATAGGCTTTCCTTACAGATATTCATTTATGATTTCATTTCTGATAATTATATTCGCTTATGATGAATTTTTAGAAATAATAAACAAGGTTAACATAATGAAAATTATGTTAACAATTAGTCTTATTCTAGTTTATGGTATTTATATTGCAGTTATAAGAACTACAACGATAAATTTAAGAGAATTACTGATAGACTTTTTGATTATAGCTATTTCTTCTGCAGTAATAATCTTTTTCAGAAAAAATAGTAAATTTTATTATGTTCTATTTGCAACTGTTTTGATCTTACAAATTGCTGATCTTACATATAATGCATCAGATGTATTTAATTATTTTGATCTTGCTAAACTTAGCGATTATCAAACATATATCGCAGCAACATCAGAAAAAATGGATTGGATAAAAGATCAGGATGACAGCTTTTACAGAATCGAAAAAGATTTCAGAAGAACTAATAACGATGCCATGCAGTTTGATTACGCAGGACTTTCACATTTTAGTTCCAGTGAGAAGAAAGATAAAATAAATTTCATGGGAAAGCTTGGATTCAGAAATAACGGAAACTGGGCTTTTTATAATGAGCCGACCACAAGATTTATAGAAAGTTTCTTTGGAATAAAGTATTTTCTATCTGAGCATAATCAGACTGCAAATAAACATAAAAGGCTTACTGATGGACATGCCGATATAATAATTTATGGAAATCAGACTGCAGCACCGATCATTTTTGCGTCAAATAGTTCGATCAGAGATATAAATTATAATGCATATAATAACAATCCTTTTGCATTACAGTCAGCTATAGCAGACAGTATTACCGGGAGAAATAATAATATTTTTGTTAAAGCTGAACCCGATAAGATTAGATTTGAAAACTTAACAGAAGAGAAAAAGAGTGGATATAACAGATATACAAAAATAAATGAAAATGAAGATGCTTATATAGAGTATGATTTCACTGTAGATCATGAAAGCTGTCTTTATAGTTATTTTGATGCTCCGGCAACTCAAAATGCAGAAATAATTTCCGACGGACAGGATCGTGGTGATTATTTTACAACCTATAGATGGAATATTGTAAATCTATATAATCACGAAATAGGGGATAAATTAACAGTAAGACTTGTATTGAAGGATGATACTTTTGATCTCACAAATTCATATTTTTATTATGAGATAAGGGAAAATACAGAGTCTTTATTCAATACAATAAGTCAGAATAAGGCAGAAATCAGGAAGATAAACAGTTCAGAGCTGGAGGGAGAAATAGAAATTCTTGATCCTGAAATGAACAGTATAACTTTAACAATTCCTTATGATAAAGGATGGACAGTATACCTGGATGGAAAAAAGACAGAAATAAAACGTGCAGTTGGAATATTAATGTCTATAGATGCAGATATCGGAAAACACGCAATTAGAATGAAATATTGTCCTCCAGGAAGAAAAGCCGGAATAATTATTTCTCTGATAGCATTGATCATATCTGTTCTATATGTTAAAAATAAAAAACAAAAATATAATGAACTCAGTCAGTGATATGCTGGCTGAGTTTTTTATTTTTTTTCTTGACATTAAATATAAAACTGTGTACAATGTGCAAAGTCAAGAAATTAATCACATCTAAAAAAGTTATATCAAAACTTTTCAAATCTTGATATTCATCAAATAACCCAGAGTCTGCAATTAAAAGATAAGCGGAATTATTATATTATTTTATTCCGAATTTTATTTATGCAGGGAAAGAAAGGAAGTAAAATGAGACACATCAAATTACTGGCGTCCCTTATGTCGCTTGCAATAGCAGTGGGATCATGTCAGCCGGTAAAAGCAGAAAACCTTGAATCTAGCAAAGAAATAAAATCTGAAAATTATGAGAGTTCAGAAAATCAGGATTATTCAGAAGATACGGATAATAGCTATAGTATAAACTGCATGGACTTATCTGTATCAGAAGATGAATTGATAGAAACTGCAGTTTCTGAAAATATCACTTTATCAGATAATTCTGAAAGTTCCGGATTTGCGAGAAGTGGTATGCTTAAATATGATGATATTAATGATCAGCTAAGCATATCGGACAAAAAAATTGAAATGGATCTTGGAGAAGTAAGAAAAATTGATTTTACAAAAACAGATTCAAGAATATCGTGGGAATCTTCAAGACCGGATATAGTACAGGTTGATGTAAATGGATACCTGGTTGCAATAAAATCAGGTAAAAGTAAAATTACAGGCTACTATAACGGAAAAAAATATAAGATAAATGTAAGGGTAAGAAAAAATAAAAATGCAGGAGCATTAAACACCATTGAAGTTTATACAAAAGCAGGGAAGAAAATAGCATTTCCTAAGATCAATAAAATAAAAAGATCAGAATTAAAACTTTCATCAAATGATCTTTCAGTGATTAGAATTGATTCCACGAAAAATAAAATAGAGGCTGTTGGCAGCGGTCGTGCAATAGTAAAGTACAGTTATGATTATAGTGATAAAAAGGGAAATCATAAAGGAAGTGGCTACGTTAGCTATTATGTTGAAGAACCCAATACAGAAGATACTACAATTGATCTAAAAGTTGGTGAAACTAAGAAACTAAAATTAAATGGTACATATGGTGGAAAATTAAAGTGGAAGTCCTCTAATAAAAAAACAGCTTTTGTAGATGAGCTTGGAGTTGTAACCGGGTTAAAAAACGGGACTGCAGTAATAAAGCTGAATACAGGAGGAAAGAAATATACATATCGCGTAAATGTCAGCGGCAAGGCTGATTTCTATAACGCATCAGAAGATAAAGAAAACTATGCAAGTCTTCGACAGAACAGATTTGTGACAATTCATTTTTTATCCAGTGGAAAATTTACAATAGAACAGA
>JAIKZC010000089.1 GCA_024682575.1 Lachnospiraceae bacterium
TCCGGCAGTTGAGCTGCAGTCTCCTCGTTCTCCTGTATTTGAGTCTCTGTCTCATCTATCTCCGACGGTTGAGCCGCAGTCGTAGAACCGCACGCAGATATGCTCAAAGCAAGTACGCAAGTCACTGCAGCAACGATTAATATTTTGCTAGTTACATTCACCCTCATAATTTCTTCTCCCTTCCATTTATAGCGTTAAATCATTTTATAATATATGCAGCAACTATTTCGCCGACATACATGGTGTGATTATCCCTGTTTGCCATAGGATAAGTTCCGTCAACATCCTGAGGATAAGCTTTTTCTCTGATATCTTCAGGAATCTTAGAAAGATCCTGATCCTGAGAATATAAAACCTTACATTCAATAGTCAAAGCATATTTCTTTACTGCACGTGTTTTGATCACTTCCGGATCTTCAAGTACAAGTCCGGCTTCTTTAACTTTATCAATATTAAATCCAGACTGCCAGCCACAGATTTTTGTTATCTCCGGATCCGGATTTTCTAAAGGAATACTGATAGTAAATTCTCCTGATTTATCAAGCTGCTTTTTGGTGAATCTTCCCTGACGGACATAAACATGAAAGGTTGGCTTATTCCATAAAGTTCCGAGATGTCCCCAGCCTATGACCATTGAATTAAACTTGTCGGCATCTGTATTCAATAAAACTCCCTTAGGCAATGCCTTTGTGATCAGATTTGCATAATCAGTGATATCAACTTTTTCTTTCATTCTTTATAACCTCCATAATTATTTGAATTTGTAATTTCTAGTCTAATGTTTCAATTGTATCAGATAACACGCCAAGAGTAATAATAAAATATTTAACTATATAAGTATTTTGTCTTGTATTTTTTTTACTTGGAAGCTATCTGTATCCTACTTCTCTGATTTTTCCGTGCATAATTTTTCAATAAACCTTGATGATGTCATTTCCTTGCCAAAATTATCTTTTATATGCCAAATATGCAATTTTTCTTTTGCTCTTGTCGCAGCTACATAAAATAGGCGTCTCTCTTCCTCAATGTCCGAAGGGAGAACAGCTTTTTTATATGGGATTATTTTTTCATTAACATCCGGAAGAAAAACTTCATCAAATTCAAGCCCTTTAGAAGCATGCATTGTCATAATTATAATTCCATCATTATTATCTGTTGACTTAATATCTGCTTTATTTTCATTTATTCCACTCCTGTAATCCTCTACATTTTCTAACCATTCCGAATAAGTTCTGAAATTTCTGGATTTTTCCTTTATAAATAAAGCTTTTTCTTTCAATTGTTCATATTCCAGCTTTTTATCGAAAGCATAATTTTTTAGATATGAAAGATAACCAACTCCCTTAAACAGATAATTTATTGCAGTATACGGTCTCATTTTACTTATAAGTTTAATATCGTTTTCAAGCTTTATTAAGGCAGAAAATGTCCGGATATCCTCTCTGTGAAACTTTTTCATGTAATCAAAATCAAATTCTTTACCGGGAACGCTGTTTCTGCTTATATATCTATAAGGTTTATTCATGATCCTATAAAAATCCGAACGGCTTTTACTGCCGCCGGCGATCGCCAGATATGCAAAAATATCTTTAACTATGAAATGATTATATATGTCATTAGGTTTATCTTTACAGATTACTTTTATATCCCGCATCATAAGTTCTGAAGCAAAATATGAACTTAAAGAATTAGTTCTAAGGATTATAGCTTTTGATTTATTATTTTGACCTGATTTAATTAATTCGTCTCTTAAACAGTTGATTTCTTCTTCATGATCCTTAAAGCCTCTAATATCCACTGATTTTGGATGCATAACATCTTTTGCCGATACAATATTCTTTTCCAACCTGTTTTTATTATCAGAAATTATGATTGCAGCCGTTTTCACTATATCCGGAGCAGATCTGTAATTCTTTGACAGCTTTATATATTTCGTATCCGGATAATCTTCCAGAAATCTCTTCATTATTGAAGGTTCTGCACCTCTGAAACCATATATTGACTGATCATCATCTCCTACTGCAAAAAGATTTCTCTTTTCTCCGGAAAGCATTTTTATTGTATCGTATTGAACAGTGTCAATATCCTGAAACTCATCGATCATTATATATTCATACTTTTCCGACCATTTTTTTCTTATATCATCTCTTTCATGAAATAGCTCATTGCATCTTAATATCATATCATCGAAATCTATAAGCCTCAGTGAATTTAGACGTTTTTTGTAATGCTCATAAAATATATGGAAACTTTCATTGTCAAGAACTGACGATCTGAATTCCTCATCGGGTTTACGAAATGTTTTATATCTGCTTATTTCACTTATTAAATCTGAATAAAATCTGTCTGAATCACGTATTTCTATTTTCTCTGATTCTATAATTTCTTTTGAAATTTCATATTGCATTCGGGATTTTATAATATTTTCCGGACCAAAACGATATCTATTACGAAGAATTAAAAGGAAAATGCTGTGGAATGTACCGAAATTAACTGCTGAAGCCGGGTTTCCAATCAAAGAAAAAGCTCTGCTTTTCATTTCTTCAGCGGCTGCTTTTGTAAATGTAATTGTTAGAATAGATGAGGGAGATACGGCTGATTCGCCGATAAGATATGAAAGCCTGCCTGTTATAACTCTTGTTTTACCTGAGCCGGGACCCGCCAGAATTAAAGCGGGTCCCCTCAGATGAGTTCTTGCAAGCTCCTGTTCCTCATTAAAGGAATAATTGTTATTGCAAGTTAAAATCATTAAATTATATTTCTTTCTCTAATTTTTCAATTGCTGCTTTGATACGAACAAGGGACTCTTCTTTTCCAAGAACCTCCATAAGCTCTGTTGCTCCGCCGGGAGTCATCTGCTTACCTGAAAGAGCTGTACGTACCGGCCAGAGAGCCTGTCCATTCTTGCAGCCTTTCTTTGCTACGAAATCCTTAATAAGCTCATAAAGAGCATCATTGCTGTAATCTTCAGTTGATTCAAGAACAGGAAGAAGCTCCTTTAAGATCTCAAGTGAAATCTCCGGAGTAGTCTTCATTTTCTTATGAGTATACATTGAAATATCATAATCCGGAACATTCTCAAAGAAATCAATATGTCCTGCAATGTCAGGGAAAATTTCTATTCTGGACTGTACCATTTTAGCGATCTTCTTAAGATCAAGGTCTCTGTGTATTACCTCTTTAATATAAGGCTCAGCCATTTCATAGAATTTATCAAAATCCATCTTTTTGATATACTCACCATTCATCCACTTGAGCTTACCATAATCAAATACAGCAGGGCTCTTGTTAATGTGGTGATAATCAAACTTCTTTACAAGCTCTTCAAGAGACATGATCTCTTCATTATCTTCAGGAGACCATCCAAGCAAAGCAACAAAATTAACAATTGCCTCTGAAAGGAATCCCTGCTCGAGGAGATCTTCAAAAGATGAGTGTCCGCTTCTCTTGGAAAGTTTTTTATGGTCTTCATCAGTGATAAGCGGACAATGAATATATTCCGGAATATCCCAGCCAAAAGCCTCATACAGACGATTGTATTTAGGAGAAGAAGAAAGATACTCATTACCACGTACTACATGTGTGATTCCCATAAGGTGGTCATCAACAACATTGGCGAAATTATATGTAGGGAATCCATCTGACTTGATAAGGATCATATCATCAAGCTCATCATTATTTACAGTGATATCACCATAAATATCATCGTGGAATGTTGTTGTTCCCTCTGTAGGATTATTCTGTCTGATAACAAAAGGCTTTCCGGCAGCAAGATTTGCTTCTACCTCTTCCTTTGAAAGGTGAAGGCAGTGCTTGTCGTATACAGAAATTTCCTTGTCTGTTCCCTCAACCTTATGTCTTAATGTATCGAGACGTTCCTGGGTACAAAAGCAGTAATAAGCTTCGCCTTTTTCAACAAGTTCTTTTGCATATTTCATGTAAAGACCGCTCTTTACACGTTCTGACTGAACATAAGGACCTACACCTCCATCAATATCCGGACCTTCATCATGCTTAAGACCTGTCTTTTCAAGAGTTCTGTTTATAATATCAACAGCACCCTCCATCTCACGATTCTGATCTGTATCCTCGATACGAAGAATATAGTCTCCATCTGCATGCTTTGAAATCAAATATGCATATAATGCAGTTCTTAAATTACCAACGTGCATCCTTCCTGTCGGTGAAGGTGCAAATCTTGTCCTTACCTTTGCCATTTAAATTCTTTGAAACCTCATTTCTTTATTTAAATTTCACTAAAGACCTGTTTTATACAGGTCTTTAATAATTTTTTACAACAATTAAAGTTGAGCACTATTTGAATTATTGTAACCATTGTTGTCAACATCTCTGTATGAAACCACATCAGTATCCCTGAATCTTATACGTTCAGTTCCATCAGTATGATGAGAAACAACCATTACAATATAAACAATGTAAACAAATGCAGATATCAGTCCCATAGCAGTCTCATCCTCTACACTTTTACCAGACATAAAGGCAAAAACACGTGCGTTCTGATCACCATAAAAGATAACAGACAAAGCCAGAGAGATGAACGGACCAACAAATGGTATGTTGCTGATGATCAATGAAGCAGCATAAATAATAAGAAAACACCATTTATAAAGATCTCTGGGGATATCTACGAAAAGAACATGAACACTGTCAAGTCCCTCAGAGAGTATGCTTGCCAAAATATAAGCATTATAAAAAGGTATCCATGCATGAACCGGTTTATCATATCCTGCCATCTTGAACACTTTCATTAAGAGTAAAGATGAGATAACATAACCGATCAATGTTAAAAAGATTGCTATAAATGCGACGAAACCAATTGCCATCATGGCACCTATAAATTCAAAATCATCCATAATTAACTCCTCCTTTTTCACATAAAACGCGATCATTCCCACAAAAACCGCAAAATATTAGGTTATTGATTTTCTAATGAAAGTCAATAACCTAAAATATTTTAACACCAATGAATAAGTCTTTGCAAGTTTTTATTCTCCGCTGTCTGCGGCTATATCCTCAGGATCTGTGTTAAAGTCATTATAAAGAGTTGAAGATATCGTATATACAGTTGAGCTGTCATCATTGATATAGCAATAATATTCACTTGTTACTTCGTTCTGAATACCGATCGTCACAGTGATAGAATCACCTGAAGAGGTTTTTGCCGATATTACATTTGAAGGATCATTTAAGCCAAAGCTTTCAAGATTAACATCATCACCGGTTATGGTGTTCTTTGCAGAAAGGTCTGCAAGGTCATGCTTCATTGTTGAAGGCTTTGCTTCGTTAAGGCTTGTTGAACCGTAAAACCAGACGTCATCATCACCCTTCTCTATAGTCACATCTGTACCGTCATATTTCCAACTCATGGATACGATCTCATCGGCACTTATTGAACTGATAGATGTTCCCTCTTCTTCTGCTTCAGAGGCAGCTTCAGAAGCCGCCTCCTGTTCTTCGTTAAAGTTTTTCATGCAGAAGTATCCGACAATACATATTAAAAGTACACATGCAAGTATCACAAGGTTTCTGATCTGCTTCTTTTCCATCAGCGTTTCCTCCTTCTATACCATACTACAATTCCTGCAGCAAGCGTTGCTATCGGAAGGAAGATAATAAGCAGGAATGAAATAAGCATTGCTGTTCCGCTGTTTACCGTAAGGTAAGACGTATCATAGCTCTTAGAAGGAATTGTTGCATTAAGTGTCTGATCGATCATATCATTCAATGCATTTGTTGCTATAGAAACATTTGCTCCGCCTACATTCATATCGATTTCATCTTCAAATATATAATCTGTAGAGAAAGCAGCTATTTTAGCTTCATTATCTGAAACTGTGTCTTTGATATAAACTGCAATATCAAATGGACCGTCTACATCGCCTGCTTCTTTTGCAGAGCTCTCAGCATTATTAACGTCCGTCTTAACATAAGAACTGTCAGAAGTTACAAGCGCTTCTTCCATCTCGGTCGTGTCAGGTACAGCGTCATTGCTTACTGTAAATGCAGATGCCTGAGGTACAAGTGCCGGCAGATTAGCTGAAAGCAGTGAATTAGTTATTGTTGTGCTTTCAACGTTAGGAAGCAGGTAAATCGGATTCTGAACCATCTTGCTCTGATCTGTCTCAAATACTATTCCATTTATGTGATTTACACCATAAGCTGCAAGCACGGAATCAATATTTGGTGTTGCTTCTGCAGTATAATTTAGAGAAATAATAAGATTTCCGCCATTGCTGAGATAATCACTGATCTTAGCAGCATCATCCTTTGAATAATCAGTTTCCGGTGAAAGGATCATTACGGCCGAAGCATCTTCAGGGATTGAATCTGCTGCAATAAGCTGAAGCTCCTCAATCTCAATATTCTGCTTTTCAATAGCACTCTTAAGTCTTGTGAAATCAGAAATCGAAGCTTCATTATGGCCTGTGATCACATAAAGCTTTGGAAGATCGTCACTTGTTACATATGAAATAGCTGATGTTATCTGACCTTCACCATCGTAAGCAGTTCTTGTTTGCTGATAGGTCGAATAATCAACTTCTGTCTCGTAAATATCAGATGTTGAGACAACCTTTGAATGTTCGCCGCAAACTACAATAAGTGAACCGATCGTGACATTCTCACTTGTAAACTGCTGAGCAAAAGTCGGATCAAGTGTAGGATCTTTATAGACAACCTTCACATGATCTGAAAGTTCACTATACTGAGTAAGAGTGTTTGTTACTTCTTTATAATCATAATTTTCAAGCTGCTCTTTTGTTCCGAGGACATAAATTGTTATATCCTGATCAAGTGCTGCGATAAAATCCTTAGAATCCTGGGTAAGTGTAAATACGCCATTGCTTGTAAGGTCAAACTCAGAATAAACTGAAGGAATCTGATTTACAAAAAGGTTTACTACAACAGAAATTGCTATCGCTATAACAATAACCGCATTTGAATAAACTGAAAGCGAAAGTGTATTTCTTGAAACACTGTAACGTCTCTTCATTATTGACTGATACGTAAGGAAAAGCATCAGAATAATAACCGTGATAAAATAAACTGCCTCTTTTATGTCAAAAATTCCAGACATGAAATTATCAAGACGACTGATAAAATCAAAAGCATTAAGCAGCTTGGCCGGATTATCTCCGGAAGTTGTAAGGATACTTACAATTCCACTCATGAGGAAAGTAAGGAAAAGTATAATAAATGATATTACTGCTGCAATAACCTGGCTTTCTGTGATCGAGGAAATAAATACTCCGACAGCTATACATGCTGCACCAAAGAGAAAGTATCCTGCAATCGAAAGATAGGATTCTGAATAATTTACCTTTCCAAACGGAGTAAGTATCAGAGGGAAAAGGCAGGAAATAATAACCGGTACGAGGAATATCGAAACTACAGCCAGATATTTGCCGACTACAATTTTCACTACTGATACCGGCGATGTCAGCAACAGCTGGTCTGTTTTCTGTCTCTGCTCCTCAGCAAGGATCCTCATCGTAAGAATGGGAATCATAATAAGCAGAACAAAAAGGACATTGTTCATTACATTTGCTATCGATGTATTCATGCTCAAAAGGTTATTTGCCATGAAATAAATACCGATAACAAAAAGATTAACGGCAATAAAAAGGCAGCCGGTCACAGAATAAAAATACTGCCTCAATTCTTTCTTAAATATAGCAAGCATTTTTACTTAACCTCCTTTGAACTGTCTTCATTAGCAGAATTGTCTTTATTGTTTTTTTCATCCGAATCTTCATTATAAGATGCTGAAGTTGTATCATTTCCGGTAAGTTTAAGATAAACATCTTCAAGAGAAAGATTATCGGAATGCATATCAAGTACCGGCAGATGACTGTCTGCAAGTCTTCTGAATACCGCTTCACGAATATCTGTTGAAGAATCGCTTTCAACAACAGCTTTAGCAGTTCCTCTTTCGCCCGAGGCTTCAAATCTGATATTTTTAATCTCTTTGATTCCACTCAGGACTTTTTTAAGTTCATCTTCTGAAGATCTTACCAGGAGATGCATCGTATGCGAATCACTCATGGAATTTGCAAGTCTGTCCGGAGTATCCGAAGCAACAAGACGACCGTGTGAAATTACCATAATATGATCACAGACGGCACTTATTTCCTGGAGAATATGTGAGCTGAGAATTACGGTATGCTTTTCACCAAGAGATTTGATAAGCTCACGTATTTCTATTATCTGTTTTGGATCCAGACCTACCGTAGGCTCGTCAAGGATTATGATATCGGGAGTTCCAAGTATCGCTTCTGCAATACCTACTCTTTGTCTGTAACCTTTTGAAAGATTGCGGATGAGCCTTCCTTTCATATCAGCTATTTTCGTGCGTTCCATTACTTCACTGATCATAGCAGACTTCTGTGCTTTAGCTATTTTTTTAAGATCTGCTGCAAAATCAAGATATTCTCCAACAGTCATATCTGTATAAAGAGGCGGTATCTCAGGAAGGTAACCAATATGTTTTTTTGCTTCTATTGGCTCTTTTAATATATCGTGTCCATCAATCAGCACCGTTCCCTCACTGGAAGCGAGATAGCCGGTGATCATATTCATAGTTGTGGATTTACCTGCACCATTAGGACCAAGAAAACCATATATACGGCCAGCTTCTATCTTAAAACTAAGATGATCAACTGCTGTATTATTGCCATAGCGCTTGGTCAGATTAATAACTTCTAACAAGATCTTTCCCTCTCTTTGCTTATAATTATTTGTCATGCAGACATTGCATGATAGTGTACTATTTTAATGTGATATTTTTGTGAATGTCAGCTAAACTGTCCATAAACAGAAAAAAATCCGCAAAAAAAGAACGACCGGCAATAGCATTTAAGCCTGTCGTCCTTTTATGATAAGATAATCTATAATTTAAAATCAGTCAAGAAATTCAACCTGTCCTGTTTTCATGCTCTTAATTCTGGCTAGTGAATAAACTTCAAAACCTGCCTCTTCAAGTTTTTTTCTTCCCGGCTGGAAAGATTTTTCGATAAGAATTCCAATTCCGGCAACTGTAGCATGAGCCATTCTGATAAGTCTTATTGCTCCGGTAACAGCTTCACCATTGGCAAGGAAATCATCAACAATAAGGATATGATCTTCACTCTTTAAGAATTTTGGTGATGCCGTAAG
>JAIKZC010000181.1 GCA_024682575.1 Lachnospiraceae bacterium
CCTATTGCGGTGGTAAATTGTTCAATACTCACGATGGAGTTTTTGTCTGTGAAAACTGTAACCGTGAGAACTATGATGATTATCAGAAAATAGAAAATTTTCTCAGAAATAATGGTAAAGCTACGGCTCCTGAAATCTCCAGGGCACTTAAGCTACCTGTAAAAGTAATTCTGAACTGGCAACATATGCGACAGGAAAATAAACTATGAGCATTGAAGTCTGGATAATAGGCGAAGACAAAAGAAATATGATCAAAAATCAGAGAATGATCAACAGGAATGGCAGTATGCGTGCTGTTTGTCTTTTATCTGAAAAAGCCTTAAAGGAAGCTATCAAAAAAACAAAAGAAGACCCCGAAATGACAGAAATCCCCTCCCTCATCGTTATGGATTACGAAATTGCAAGGAGAAATGATTTCAAAAATGTTCATCTCTTAAGAGAATACGACAAACTTGCGGGCGTTCCTCTTTTTATGGCTGTTCATGAAAGTAATGAAGCTACAGCAGATGAATGTTACGAAAACGGTGCAATGATCATTGTACATACTGAACTCACCAGTTCTGAAGTTACACGAATCGAGAACATTGCCTGGCAGCATGATAATACCCGTCTTTACGAGCAGAAAATGCAGAAACAGGCTTTAGAACTTCATAATGCAAAAGAAATACTTCGACTGAACAAACAGCTCGAAGCAAGAAACGAATTTCTTCATAAAACATTTGGACGGTATTTTTCAGATGATCTTCTAAATCTTATCCTTCAAAAGGGCGAGAATGTTTCCCTCGGAGGCGAAAAAAAAGAAGCTACGATCATGATGACAGATTTAAGAAATTTTACTTCTTTATCAGAAAAAACAGACTCCGATATCCTTACTTCCGTCCTTAACTTTTACTTCAGTAAAATGGTAGATATCGTCTCCTATTACAGAGGAACTGTTATCGAATACATGGGAGATGGTATGCTTGCAGTTTTCGGTGCACCTCTATCAGATGACCACCATGTGGATAACGCAGTTGCTTCCGCTATAAGCATGCAGAATGCCATGCCTTCCTTAAATGAATATTTTATAGAGCATGGATTTCCCTCTCTTGAAATGGGGATTGGTCTGCATTGCGGAGAGGTATTTATAGGAAATATAGGCTCTGAAAAAATGATGCGCTACAATGTCATTGGAAATACTGTGAACGAAAGTTCAAGAATTGAAAGCTGCAGCGTAGGCGGTCAAATATTGGTCTCAAAGGAAATAATCAATAAATGTAAAAGCGCTCTGACAACCAAAGAAGGTGTAGAAATAAGCGCAAAAGGATTAAATACGCCAATCTGGATATACGAAGTAACAGCTATTTCAGGTGATTACAATGTTTCCGTATCAAATAACAGAAATTATTCAGAAGAGTATGAAGAAGTTTCCGCAGAAACCTATTTTCACCTCTACCCAATAAAGGGAAAACTTATATCTGATGAATTTATACCGGCTAAATTATTAAAATTATCAAAGAAAAGAATGGTCGTGGAAATAAATGATAATGATAGTCCTAAAATCGATTTATTCACAAATGTAAAAATAACATCTCCGATTGATAATAAAGAACTATACGGAGGTTTCTACGCAAAAGTAATCGGACATAACGAAACTCTCTGGACTCTTCATTATACAGATGATAATAACGTTGTCGCAGATTTCTTAAGTCGAATAATATAAGCTAAAAACGGAGGATTTTATGGATTCCAATGATTTATTTGAAATGCTTGATCAGGCTCCCGATATTGACGGAATCGGAAGTAGAACGCTGAGTTTATGGTACGGACAGGAATCACTCATCATCATTATATCAGGAACTATACCAGATGCTGATTTTGCTGACAAAGACATAAGCGACCTCTTAAAAACCTCTAAATTTTTATCTGATCTCAATTGCAAGCTCTTTCTTCTGCTTTGGAAAGAGCACGATGAAATTCGTGCATATTTTAAAAGTGACAGCAGTCGTGTAAGAGCACTCGATTTCTTAAATGTTTTTATGTCAGATGCAGGACTTGTAAAGGGTGATTCGAGGTCAGCTTCCGGAAGAATTGCTTCCGCTACACTCTGGCTTATCATGGGCGAAATGGATCTCACTAATCAGATTGATTATTTCAAAAAAATGTCAATTTCATATTTTAAGGATTGCAATTGGATAATAGCTGATGAATACTCAAGTTCTAAACATGATGAAATTCTCAACATGACAAAATACACCAAGAAACACCTGCCCTGGGCTGTCGTAAAATCGGTTGATATCGCACCTGCAGGAAGCACTATAAATATCAAAACTCTTGAAAATGATTCCGGGGTAAATATTACAACAGATGATAATACCTATATTATGATAGGCATTCAGGGAGAAGTCTATAATATAGATTCCCAAAAATTCGACAATACATATGACCTGACAGATGAACCTCTTGATATATTTGCCCGAATGACCTTGTTTATCCCTGAAGTGACAATATTACCGGACAATGAATACATGAACATAGATGAAATTGCTCTGATCTGTTATCCCAAGAACGACAGATCGATATATGCAAAACAGCTCGATCGGAGGACTAAGGTTTTTCCTGTTTATGACCGGAAGAATTATTTTTTAGGTAATAAAGATGATTTCCTTGCAGTTCGTACCGATGACCTGAGTGATATTTATATAATACAAAAAAGGATTTTTTTAGAGACATACGAGGAAGCAAAATGAATAAGCAGACTTTGACACTCAAGATTCTCGGGTGTAGAGGATCAGTTCCCATAGAGGGTGAGGATTTCAAAATTTATGGTGGTGCAACATCGTCAATATGTGTGCTGGCTGAAACCACAAGCGACGCCGGACATGTTACAGAGGAAATTTATCTCGATTCAGGCTCGGGAATAGTAAATGCAAAACCACTTCCTGACAGTCATATTTCAATACTTATAAGCCATATGCATATAGACCATCTGGTCGGAATGACCTCTTTCCCCGCACTTAGTCAGAAAGACCGTAGAATAGATATATATGCAGCAGCGAGAAATGGACTGAAAGTCAATGATGCAATCGACAAGCTCTTTTCGCCTCCATACTGGCCTCTTAAAGTTACGGACTATCCTTCTGATGCCAGATATTATGAGCTAAAGGAAAACTTTAATATAGGAAATGTAAAGATTAAAAATATAGAGGTTAATCATCCCGGAGGCTCCTCTACTTACAAAATAGAATTTGCAGGAAAAAATATTGTTTATGCGATTGACTTTGAACACAATGAAAATGAATTAAAAAAGCTTGCTGATTTCAGCAGAAATGCTGATTTGATGATATACGACGGTCAATATACCCCGGACGAATATCCGGGATGTTTTGGATATGGTCATTCCATTCCCGAGGTCGGCATTGAATTTGCAAAAAATAACGGAATAAAAAGAATCCTCTTCAGTCATCATGCCCCGGAACACACAGACAGTTTCCTTTCTGAATGGGAAAAAAAGATAAAAGAAATCTTCCCTGATTCATCATTTGCAAAAGCAGGAATGGAAATAAAGATAATATAAATAGTAAAGGAAATTCGAGCTCAAGTCGGATTTCCTTTATTTATATCTTTATAAACCTCTCTTTATAAGGATTTCTAAATTTTTGTCTGAATTTTTCCGCGATCTTTGTCTCATATAGAGATTCTCTCTGCATTTCTTTTTTGAAAAATTCGAGAGCCTTGCCCGTCAAAATTTTTTTGGCATCAGAAGATCTCATAATGACCGGCACTTTAGAATTTTTGCTAAAGTGTGAGATAAGTTCCATGGAATCTTTTCTACATCCAATAACCCTGAGATAATAAGGATCAGAAAAATCTTTTTGCTTCATATTCAATAAAATATGTGTCAACGCCCTGCTCACAGAACTATAAGTCCTGTTTTTGCTTTTTAGTATTTGCGTAAAATCAGAAAAGGACCTGTATTCATCAAGTCTGCTTATGATCCTGTCCTCCAGATCATCCGAGATATCAAAATAATTTTTATTCTTTTCAAAATTCATTCTGAGAACATATCCAAGTTCTGCAGAAAAATCATCCGGATTGATCGGGAACCTCAGCCTCCAGATATCTTTAAGCATTTTAACTGATTCTTCAGGCATAAATCCAT
>JAIKZC010000222.1 GCA_024682575.1 Lachnospiraceae bacterium
CTCAGCTCTATTATAGGCACCATTGAAATTAAAAAGGTAGTTATATACTTAAAAAACATATTATTTCTTTGATCCTCTTGTCTTCCAAATTCCCCAAAGAGTTGCAGCTACACCAAGTGATGAATAGCAGCCACTTACAAGACCGAAGGTCATAGGAAGTGCAAATTCATAAATCGATGTAATTCTGTACATTATAGCTGCCACAAGAATTATGATAACGCAGACTATAGTGGTTATTGATGTATTGATAGAACGTCCGATAACCTGAGTTACACTCTTATCTATAAGTTCAGGATAAGGCATATTTGTATGAGCGTTCCTGTTCTCTCTTATTCTGTCATAAACGACAATAGTATCATTTATCGAGTAACCGATGATAGTAAGTACGACAGCAACAAATGAATTACCGATCGGAATACCGAATGCAGCGAAAGCAAATATAACTATACATACATCATGCAGCAATGCAAGTATAGCAGTAAGACCTGCTGAAAGTCCTGAAAGTGCTGCAAATCTGATACCGATATAAACAAGTATAAGCGCAAATGATACAACAATTGCAATTATTGCATTTCTTAGTGCCTTTGCTCCGATGTAAGGCTCAACAACATAAGTCTGGCTTGCCTCAAGATCAGCAACGCCGATCGCTGTTCCTACTGCCTCATTAACCTGTGTAAGTTCCTCAGGTGTAAGACCTTCATTACCTGCCATTGTAACAACAAGTGTTGTGAGGTTATTTCCTGCACTTGTTGAAAGCTGGATAGTAGCATTACGATTTATTGTAGAATCAACTGCTGTCTTTACTGCAGCCTCATCTATACCATTTTCACTGAGTGAATACTCAAGAACCGTACCACCCTTAAACTGGGTATCAAGCTGTACGCCGTTAATTGCGATAGCTGCAATACCTGCTACAAATAAAATACCTGAAATAATAATTGCAAATTTCTTTTTCTCGAAAAGCTTGAACTCTTTCTTTTCCTTCTTAGGTTTGAAGAATCCTTCTTTATTAAGACCATTATATGCAAGAAGGGAATTCATTACCTTTCTTGAAACAGGTACACCTATGAAGCAGTTTACAAGCACACCGATAAAAAGTGTGAAACCAAAAGAGATCATCGTTCCTGTACCTGCGATCATAAGAACTGCAGCAATGATAGCTGTTGTTATATTACCATCAAGTACGGCGATAAATGCCTTTTTGTAACCGGAATATACGGCTGTCTTTATTGTTTCGCCCTTTGCAAGCTCTTCCGAAATACGCTCTGCGATGATAACATTTGCGTCAACTGCCATACCAACCGAAAGGATGATACCAGCGATACCCGGAAGGGTAAGTGTGTACTGTGAAACAGAAACTGCAAGAAGCTGGAGAAGCATCTGGAATATAAGCATGAGACATGCTGTAAAACCAGGCAGTCTGTAATAAATGAGCATAAATAAGCAAACAAGTATAAATGCAGCAATTCCGGCATAGATCATAACTTCAAGAGCATTTGCTCCAAGTGAAGGGCTGATCGTGCTGAAACTTCTTGTCTCAAGTGAGAAAGGAAGCGCACCGGCATTGATCTTTACAGCAAGATCCTTTGCATCTTCATAGGAATCCATTCCTGTGATAACAGCCTGTCCACCTGTGATCTCTGTCTGTACTACCGGATTTGAAAGAAGTGTATCATCCATATAGATACCCATCTGCTTACCGATAAGACTTGCTGTTGCAGTCTGGAATGCAGCTGCACCGGCATCATCAAATTCAAGTGCTACAACATATTCTGTAATACCGTTCTCTGTCTGAGCCTCAGCACTTGCTGACTTTACATTCTTACCTTCGACCATGATGTTTCCGTCAGGATCCTTGAATGTAAGCTGTGCCATCTCTCCAAGCTCTGATATGGCTGATTCCGGATCAAAGTCCTTCTCATCAGACTTCCAGGGGAATCTGACGATTATGTAGCCCCCGTCTTTATCTATAGTAACTTCTCTATCGGTGATATTCTCACCATCAAGACGTGTTTCTATAATAGATCTTGCCGAATCAAGTTCCTCCGAAGTAACCGCCTCCTCGGTCTCCGGCTTGAAAACAGCCTCAACTCCGCCTCGAATATCGATACCGAAGCGCATTTCCCTGATACCTTTCAACTGATCTCCAAGCCCGAATGCGGCAAGAAGTCCCAGCAGCAGCGTTATAAGTATAAATACAAATATACCGCCCTTAGTTCCTTTGGATTTCATTTTCCCTGTACCTTCCTGATTCTATTACTTTGTGCCTTGTTATGTACCTTGAAAGATACACTGCA
The DNA here is from genome assembly GCA_024682575.1 of Lachnospiraceae bacterium. Classification (GTDB taxonomy): domain Bacteria; phylum Bacillota; class Clostridia; order Lachnospirales; family Lachnospiraceae; genus NK4A144. Next base: position 2,298 of record JAIKZC010000222.1, read on the forward strand.
CATCCTAACTATATTATCAAAATACAAAAAAGACTTCAAGTATATGATATGATTTATAACTGATTTTTTGATGGTCATTTTGTAAGAAAATCAATGAATTTTTTTGAATAATCTGCATGTCCGCTGCTGTAGCATATTCCAATAAGCGGCTCCAGACCTTCATAAGCACCGATTTTTTTAAGTTCCGATGAATCTGTAAGGATTATTCCTACCGGAATCGGTTCTTTCATTTCTTCATAAGTCATTTCTTTGTATTCAATCTCTGAATCTGACTCACGATTTTCCTCGATTTTTGCGGCATCTACATAATAAATCCTCTCTCCTAATGCTGCCAGCTCATCATCAGTGTAATATTCTCTTAAATCATTAAAAAGCCCTCCCAGAGCATAGAAGGCGAAGCTTTTCCTGTCAGCTATAACTGTATCAAGTGTCCCGGAAGCCGACAAAGTTACTATCTTCTGCTGGACTTCCAAATTCGCATTCATATTTTCACTGTCAAAATAGAGTGAATTATCTATATTGCAGACGTATTTATCCCTGTCGAGATTTAAATAGTCCATAAATCCATCTCCAAACGAATCGTCAAAATGGGATATTCCGGAATTGATAGCAGCTGAATAAAATACCATTTCTTTTGAAGTCATCGCATCGTGTATGAACCAGCCGCCGATTATTATCACAGCAGCTGCAATAGCCATATGTAATTTATAATAGTAGAAAAAATAATCCAGGTTGGCCTTTAAGCCTTTTCCCTTCATACTTTTTCTTTGCTCTCTTATTTCATCATTAATTCCGTTTCCTGCAGCCATTATCCGTTTTCCTCTCAGATTAAAAGAGTTACAACCCTGCATTCTTTAAGATGCCTGATTGTAACTCCCTTTTCTACTTTACTATTAAAGACCTTTATAGAGCTTTACTGACCTTAAGAAGCTCTTAAAGCCGTTATAAGGACTTGATCCCTTCATAGGGTGCAGGTAACGTGTTTCCTCAACTCCTGAGCCGTCAACAAGGAATATATCAAACATATACTCATCCGCAAGTGCTGCCGTATCTTTGTTATCATCTACAAGAACATCCACGTTATTTTCATTACACCAGAGGATCCTGTCCCTTCCGGGATTTACAACATAAAATCCAAGATAATGATCTGTGGAGTCAATCATATCAAGTATCCATTCCTGTATTCTTGCAGGCTTATTATCATCTGCATTAGCCGATACTATACACCAGTTATAACCATCATCCTCAAGATGATTTATAGCTTCTATACAACCTTCTATTTCTTCATCGGACGAAGGTACCAGCAATGTATCATCTGTATCAAATGCAACTATGAGATCATCTTTTTCCCCATGTGCAAAAGGTAATGCTGAGTTATGCTCAGTAAATTCCTCAAGGCTGAGTGTCTCTTCTTCCTCTTCTTCGTCCTTAGCTTCTGAATCCTCTTTATCTTCGGACTTGTCCTCTTCTTTGGACTCATCTGAAGCCTCTGATTCTTCTTTTTCACTGTCCTCTGAGCTTTCGGATTCTTTCTTTTCTTCATCATTTTCAGATGATCCTGCATCTTCTGAGCTGTCCTCATCTTTGACTGCAATTTCAGAGCTTTCCGCTGTTGCAGCAGTATCTGTTCTTACCTTGGATATTTCTGATTTAATTACAAATGCTGCAGTTGCAAGAGCTACAACAAGGATACAGGCAAGTATCAAATTTGTAAGTTTTGAAGCCTGTCCACTCTTCTTCTTATTTGTATTATTTTCCATTAAACATCTCCTCTTTACCAACAGCAAATTTCATTGATTATAACACATATTAATATTTATGTCACTTTTGCATCAAAAATGAAGATCAGATGCCGCTGTAAAACCATAGTCGGACTCAGCATTTTCCACTGCTCTGATAATTGCCTCACTCATAACATCAGCAGCTAGACTTCCAACAAGATCCCTGTCTGCCTTTACGTTAGCCGTAGATGCTGCATATATGCTGTCTCCATCAGCTGATGTATGAACAGGTCTGATAGATCTTGCATATCCGTCATGAGCCATACCTGCGATCTTACAGAGTGAGGACTTGTCAAAGCCGGCATTAGTTATTATCACGCCGATCGTTGTATTACCGACAAATTTATTTTCAACAGGCTCTATTGAAGCTTTCATAAGTTCCATACTGTCTCTGAAGGATTTTTTGTCCTCACTTAAAAGTCCTGCGATCTTTTTTCCGTTTTTGTGATCATATATATCTCCTAAGGCATTCAATGCTACAATAGCCCCTATCTTTAGCTCACCTATCTGCACAGCATAGCTTCCGATACCGGTCTTCATACAGCTATCCATTCCGGCCGCTTTTCCTACTGTAGCGCCGCAGCCAGCTCCATAATTTCCATCCCTGTAGTTGCCGCCTTTAAGAGCGATCTCTGCTGCTTCGTAGCCCATTGCTGCATCCGGTCTTACTGAGCAGTCTCCGACCGTAAGATCAAAAAGATCTGACTGAACCACCAAAGGAACTTTTGTTATTCCTACGTCAAAGCCAATATTTCTTTCCTCAAGGCATTTCATGACTCCTCCGGCAGCATCTAAACCAAAGGCACTTCCGCCTCCAAGAACTATCGCATGAATAAACTGCGCTGCCATAAGAGGGTCTAAAAGCTGTATTTCCCTGGAAGCCGGGCCTCCCCCTCTAACATCTATACCTGCACTCATCCCATCTTCTGCTATCAGAACCGTCAGGCCTGTTCCTGCCTTTTTATTTTCAACCTGGCCTATCTTTATTCCCTCTATTTCTTTTATTGAAATTTCCTTCATATTCTTTTCTCCTCAGTTAAATGTATGTCAAATTCACTATTTCATATTTTAACATAAAAAAATTTATTTTTTCTTTATTTTACATAATTATATTCTATGTTATACTATCAAAAGTCACAGGTAAGAAATCCGTATCAGCTACGGAATTTGTATATTAATAAAGTCCTGCAATCATGGATTGATTACCAAAATTTTCAGATTATGAATTGGAGAAAGTAAAATTATCATGGACAGAAAAGAACATGCAGTAGAGTTAAAACATAATGGCTATAATTGCTGTCAGGCAGTTTTGTGTGCTTACAAAGATGAACTTAATCTTCCCGAGGAAACGCTTCGTAAAATGGGTGCAGCTTTCGGTGTCGGAATGGGATGCATGGGCGGAACATGCGGAGCACTTTGCGGTGCTGAAATGATCCTTGGGATGAAAAAATACGAAGGAAAGCCAATTCTTAAGGATGCAGCAGCCCTTCACAGTGAATTTGCAAAAGTTTCAGGAGCCACAATATGCAAAGATCTTAAAGGTATCGAGACAGGAAAGGTCATTTGCGAGTGCGATGACTGCGTAAGGAATGCAGTCGCAATTCTCGAACAATAATATTTTTACATTAATAAAGCGCAGTTCGATATGACTGCGCTTTATTATTATCCGAATATACTCAATTTTCCGCAAAGATTATAGTTCCCGTGTAGTTCCCTGAAAATGTGACTGATGTCGTATCAACGGTCATCATTTTCTTAGGAACCTTTCTGTACTTATTTCGAACGTAAGCCAATACTTTTACAAGCGTTCCTGATGAATTATATTTAAGCTTAGTATTGCTGCTGTCCAGTTCCAGCGGTGCTATCTCAAACTCAAACCACTGACCTTTAAGTGCTTTTTTTATATTCTTATCTGTAGAATTTATTTTACTGACCATAAATTTTGCCGTGCCGGCATTTTT
>JAIKZC010000244.1 GCA_024682575.1 Lachnospiraceae bacterium
GGAGCAATGCGTGAGCATCAGTTGGTGGCAAAATACCTTTTGACCCCAATATCATATACATTGATTTTATATTAGAGGAAATAATAAAATGGGTATAAAAGAAAAACGCATTTGCGTAATTACAGGAAATGATTATTGTTATGGAACGGTAGATGCAATGTCAAAAGAATTTGCTAAGGGATTGAAAGAGTGTGGGTGTAATGTAAATACGCTTTCGTATGAGGAACTACTCTCTTTTGCAAATGGTAATGATGAAAACTTTAATTATGACATTGTGATAGAAATTATGGGAAATTTTTTTAAATTCCAAAAAGAAAAGTTGAAAAATGTCTTAAAATTTAGTGTTATTACTGATTCTATGTTTAGTCTTACTAATTTTGAATATTTCAGAAATCTTCAAAATATTTTTATATTAAACTGTGATGAAGGGGAAACAGATTATATAAATAATCATCTTGAAATTGCACATGCCTTTCATTTTCCATTTGGAGGAATGTATGGGAAAAATGTATACGAGGCGATTAATTCAGAGTGCGGGATAGAATCTCTTGGAAAAAAATATGATCTTACCTTTATAGGTAGTTATATGGATTACAGGGATTATCTCATGAAGTTAAATGAGTTTTCACCGGAACTTGAAGAATTAGCATTAAATTATTTTGATTTTATGCTGGAAAATTATAATTATAATTCACCAGATGCGCTAAGGATACTTTTAAGTCAGTTCAAATTAGAAATATCAGAAGATGATTTTTGGAAACTAGGAGGAGCATTAGTAAACGTAGAACAAGCTGTTGCTGCATATTATAGGGAAAAAACAATTGGTGATTTACTGAAAGGTGGAATTAGAGTTGATGTTTTTTCTGAGGAATGGAACAGATCAAAATTGTCACAATATAGTAACTTAAAAGTGCATAAAAGCCTTTTTCATGATGAGATGCTTGATGTTATGTCACAAAGCAAAATCTCTCTTAATATTATGAAGTGGCATAAAGGTGGCATGACGGAACGTATATCAAATATAATGTTTAATGGAGCTGTCTGTGCAACTGATGTATCAAGTTATTTAATTAGAAATTTCTCAGATATGGATGATATATTGATGTTTGATCTGAAAGATACAGAGCATCTCTTAAAGAACGTTTATAAAATTCTTTCAGATGATTCTTTTCGTACAAGAATCGTTAAGAATGCTTTCAGCAAAATTTCTGAGAATTATAGTTGGAACAGCTGTGCAAGAAGATTTATTGATATTGCAGATGAGATTATAAAAGAAAAAACGGGGGATATATGGATGAAGAAAAAAGATCCGATTCCAGCGTTGCAGAATCGGTAAGTGTTATAATCCCGACTTATAATAGAAAGGGGATACTCGCACATGCGATTGATTCGGTTTTGGCTCAGACATATAAAAAGCTGGAATTGATAATTGTCGATGACGGTTCTGATGATGGTACAGAGGAATATGTAAGATCGATTTCTGACAGTCGGGTTATTTACATAAAAGGAGAACATAGAGGTGCAGGAGCTGCCAGAAACACAGGAGTGAAGCATTCCAGATTCAACCTTATAGCTTTTTGTGATTCTGACAGTGAATGGCATCCTGACAAATTAGAAATACAATTAGAATACATGAAAAAATATCCGGAAAGCGGATTAATCTACTGCAGATATCAAAGTCTTAATAAAGATGGAAGTGTCAGGACTTTTTTCCCAGATGATTCTATTTCTGAAATCGAATGCAGCGGAAATTATCTTTATCAGCACTTGCTTGTACATAATCTTGTGGGTACGCCTACTATGCTGATCAGAAAAGAAATATTTGAAAGGACTGGAGGATTTGATGAGAGTCTTGGCATTCTCGAAGATTACGAACTGACACTTAGGATAGCCTCAATAACTGACATACAATGCTGTTATAAAATACTTGTGGATGATTATTATTCTGAGGGCAGTATTTCATCGAATTTTCAGGAGTATTTCAAGGTCAGATGCATGCTGATAGCAAGGTATTCAACGGAATTACACAAGTATGGAACTTTTAATACTATAGTAAAGCACGTACTTGAACGGGCAGCAGGTTTGGGAGTATTAAAGGATGTAAGTGAAATGCTGACCGATTTGATGCGGGATAAGATTAATAAATTGGATTAAAGATGATCGATTTTCTGGGGGGATTTATGAATGTGGGAGTTTTAATAATAATTTTGTCCTGTAATGAAATTGAGAAGACAAAACTGTGTCTTGAAAGCATTCGCTGCGCAGTAGAATATAGCTATTGTCATATCATAATAGCTGATAATGATTCATCCGATGGTACTGTGGAATGGGCTGTGGAACAAAAGGATGTGACGGTATATGAAATCAGGGATGAAATAATGCCATGGGGAAAGGTGATCAATTCCATAATAGAGGCTTATGGTTCTGACCGGCATGTTATGATCATAGAGGCAAGGAGTGTGCTTGTGCCAGGTGCACTAACGGGAATGCTTTCAGTATTAGATGAACGAAGCGCAGTTATAAGTCCGATCAACTTTTCTGATGATATACTGACTATACCGGATAATGTTATAGAAAGCTATGATGACGCATTGGAATATGTCAGGGAGAAAGGTAATAGTCAGGATAGTGGAAGAACTATGGAATTGCATACAGCAGCAGCCCTATTTCATAAGAACATTTTTGAAAAATTCGGAAAATTTGATGAGAGATTTTTTACGCTTAAGTATATCTATAAGGACTTTAGTATAAGGATGCTGCAGGCCGAATTTGAAATTAGAGTGGCAAAAAAATGTTTTGTGTATGAGATTGAGGAGGAGATAATTTATACGTCTTTGCTTGAAGCTGACAGACTGCTCATGAAATCAAAATATGGAATGAATTACTTTAATATGACCTCTAATGGCTTGATAGTAAGGCATTTACTTGATAACGTGTCAAGGGATGGTATTAAAAGACCTAGGATACTTGAAATAGGATGTGACCTTGGGGCGACTCTTTTTGCCATAGGAGAAAAAATAAGTGATTCAGAATTATATGGAATTGAATTAAATGGTGTTGCTGCAAAAATTGCGAGAAATGTTGCAGATGTTCTTGAATATAATGTAGAAGAAGAAAAACTTGAATACGAGAATAATTTTTTTGATTATATGATATTTGGAGATGTGCTGGAACATTTGCATAACCCGGAAAAGACATTGGGTTATTTAAAAAGATTTTTGAAAGATAAAGGGAAAATAATAGCGTCTATTCCAAATCTTATGCATATTTCAGTAATAAAAGAATTATTGAAGGGGAATTTTGAATATACTGATTGTGGATTATTAGACAGAACACACATACATTTATTTACATATAATGAAATTGTTAAAATGCT
>JAIKZC010000299.1 GCA_024682575.1 Lachnospiraceae bacterium
CACATATTTTTTACCTCTGTTGAGTAAATCATGTGAAAAATCTCCTTTCGTATATGTGAAGTAACTTTCATTACTTACTACCTAGATAGGCGTCTATCCGCCTTAGACTATGCTCTGCAGTAATACTTATCTGCCGTCCGCAGAACACCATTCTTATTTTTACACACTTTCTCCTATATTTCAATGGTTTTTGATATTTTTTTAACATCCAAAATATAGTTGATTTTTCTTATAAAAATGTCCATTTTATGCATAATAAAAGCAGGAGCTGCATTCATGCCAAACGCAGTTCCTGCCCGAGTTTATAGATTTTTAATATGCTTTTATCCCAAGTATAGATGCAAGGCGAAGAAATCCGCAGTACCCATTTTGATCAAGAAGTTTTGTAATATCATAGCCTGCAGGAATTTCTACGCAGAATCTTTTTCCCCTGTAATTAAACAGTAATTCAATATCGATTGTTGCTTTCTTTACAAAAGCATTCAGAATCTGTAAATCCAGACATGCCACGTCGTCTGTTTCAATTCTAAGGGTTTCTCCTGCCGGTGTAGCCTCGATATTGTCAATTAAAGCACTCTTATACTGAGCCGGCGTAAGCATATCAAGTTCCATCAGCACAATGCGGGCTGCTGTAGCCGTGTTTTGCGCTGCGTCGCCTGTATTTCTGTTATCCAGCTCTGTTATAGCCCCTATAGGAGCCCCATACTTATCAACTAAGCCGGTTGCAGTCAAAGCCGCAATGCTTATATTTTTCTCATCTTCTCCTATCACATCTGCGATAGCTTTCTTTATGGCTGACAAATCTACTGCGCCTATAGGGTTGATAATCTTTACCAAATATGTTCCGGCGGTAGCTAAAGGAGTTATCTCAACAGTATCTGAACCTGTAAGCTCATAGCCGTTATCGACTACTACCCCGACTGTTTCATCCAGCTTCATTGTGTTTAAAGAATGCTGTTCATCATATGTGCTATTGACCTTTACATTTGAAGATGAATGAATGATATAGTTTATCTTTTTCTGTATCTTTTCACGCAGCTTTTCGAATTCTTCCTCATTACTGCAGAGATCGTTCGATAATCCAATATTCTTTTTCAAATCGGAAGAGAACTCATATACAGAAATCTCAGGGAGTTTGTCTATTATTTCATCCTGCGTCAGATTACTGTCTTTTTCTGCAAAAATAATTATTCCATAATCTTTCCCGCCAACTGTTCCATCAAGGATAAGCCTGCCAGCGCCCTCTGAATCAGTAATATCTATATAAGCAGCTGATTCTTCTGATTTTACTTTGCCATTAACAGATACCGTATAATCATCACCGTAGAGCAAAATTGCATCTTTATTGGCTGAAACGTCGCCTATAATCTGTATGACAGAGCCGTTATCAGCCATAATCGCAGATGAATTGGTTGACTGCACGTTTCCGGTAATCTCAACAGTTGCCTCTTCTACCTGCAGTGCCTGTCCTTTTGTTATCACATTGCCATCAACGGTAAGTTTGGAAGAATCTTCTACAATTGCGCCATTGCCGTAAAATGTCCGATATTCCTTGGTCGCAGATGTTGTATTTGTAACCTGGCCTTTTATCTTTACCTCAGCACCTCCACCGGCCTGAACAGTCCAGGAACGATCTCCACCTGCAGATACTTCTCCGTTTTCAACTACAACCAGGCAATTCTCACCATAAGCATCAATAGCAAAATCTCCGCCTGTAACATCTCCTCCAACAGTGACAAAAGAGCCTTCTCCTGCTGCAATTCCGACACCGTCGCCATAGACATCACCTGTCACCTTGACAGAACTGTTGTTAGTCATGATTCCGGCAACCCGCATTTCATAACCATTATCATTTATTGTTCCTGTTGCTACTACATCGCCATCAATAAAAACTTCACTTTTATTCCTGGCCTCAATGCCATGGGTATTATCGGTATCTACATCATCATTAAGTGTTTTATTTCCACCACTTATCTTTATATTATTCGCATGAACTGTTACTCCCGGCATTGTCGCTGCCAGGATAACAGAACTGGCTATAGAAACTGATCTGAATAAGAATTTTCTTCGCATTATATTCCCCCAACAAATCGCAAAATATGTATCTAAGTACTTATTCCTTACATTTGGTAAGAGCCACAGTTCCTGTTCTTGCAATTTCCACGATGCTGACACTTCTGAGCATCTCGATGAAAAGCTCAATTCTCTCTGATGTATCACAGATCTGGATCATCATAAGGTTCTTGGACATATCCACTATCTGAGCATGCATGATCTCACAGTTTTCCATGATGTCTCTGCGATTTTCTTTATTGTATTTT
>JAIKZC010000313.1 GCA_024682575.1 Lachnospiraceae bacterium
GAAGGTCCGTCAAGTAATGAATCAAGCTGTGCAAAATCTGTTCCCTCGAATGCACGCTTCATCATGGTGTTCTTATATACCTTGTAAGTAACACCGGCCTCACGAAGCTGCTTTCTGAGCTCAGTATCCTGCTCAACAGTAAGACCACGATAGTCTACAAGAAGAGCTGATTTTGCAGTCTTAACCTTTGAAGAAATCTCTTCAACTACAGGTGCTTTGATTTCAACCTTTGCCATGTTAAGTTTTACCTCCTTATAAAATAGTGACCGAAAGAGGCATCGTCTATAAAACAGAAATATCCCTGTCGCCGAAGCGACAGGGATTAGAAATCTTATCGATAACTCTTTTATCCTCGGCAGGCGTTTTCATCTTATGCCTTTCGGCACCTGCTGTCTTCGGCCGGTTTGTTTTTACAAACCTTAGAAAATATAACATAGAGTTATCTGTCATGTCAAGGATTATTTTTAATTTTCTGCTATAAGTTTCAATGTGAATTTTTTACCGGATCCATCCCGAAGTTTATAGGTTATTTTATAAGTTCCCGCAGCTAACGGTTTGATCTTAGTTATACTTCCGGTCTCATCATATGTAACATCTGCGCTTCTTAACCCCTTCTTATTTAAGGATATTTTAGGCGCCAGTTCTTCAAGCTTGGCGAAATAAAGATATGTCTTTTTGACACCGCTTTTTTCTACTTTATAGCTTGCTATGATGTCCTGACCTGTCATTGAGTTCAGATTTCGCAGATCAAATGTTGATCCTACTCTTCCCGTAACAGAAGCAGTTGTTGTAAGTTTCGCATTTTTAAGATATCCGACATATTTTGTCTTTGTTAATGCTACTACTCCTAAATAAATTTTTTCTCCATTATACTCAGTTGATAAAACTCCCGTTGCTACATCATTTGCAGATACACCGGGACCTACAGCCTTGACGTTTTTATCAAGTTTAAGCTTGCCCTTTTTTACGGTAAATGAAGAATTTCCGGAAATTGTCCATGTTACAGATTTTCTTGCTCCCTTAATTTTTGTTCCGGACTCATTTCCTATATCAAAAGTAATGCTTTTTCCCGGGATCATAAACATCCATGTTCCGCTTTTATAGGCTGAATCCTTTGTAACAAAGGTATAATTTGAAGAAACAGCTTCCGGATATGTAACATATGATGCTTTTGTCTCCACTTCAGACGATTCAGAGATTTCTTCCGAATCTTCATTAGCTGACGCATCCCCGGATACAGTTTCCTTTTCTGCATTTTCTGATAACGTAGTCTGAGATGTCTGTTCCTCTGAAGCTTCTACATAATATGAATTAACAGTTAAAGCAAGAAAAGATAGTGAAAGCAAAACTGCAAACAATTTATTCCTCATTACTGTTCCTCCTCATTTATACCCCTGATATGCCGTATATGATTACATTTTAGCCACGACCCCTAATTATTATGACACCTTGAATTTAATCTTGAATTTCTTTTTTATACCTGTTGGAGAAATTACTTTAAAGATATAATTTCCTTTTTTAGTCGGAGTAAAAGACACCGGATTTCCATCACTGTCATAGGTTATCATGCTATTTTTTGTAGCTTTTTTAGGTATTGATAAGATATAACCCATTGAGTATGAACTTCCTACCACGCTATCACCCTTACCGTAGTAATAAACCTCTTCTCCGCACATTGATGCTACGCTGTTAAGACTGATACTGCTTCCAGTCGATACGCTCAGTTCTATTTTCTTCTTTCCGCTGTCTCCGGAGCAGGCTCCTTTCTTTATCTTTTCAGCTGCAACAAATTTAACCTTGACCACTGAATTGTTATAGGAAACCGTTACTACTGTCTTTGCTGCATCTGAATAGCTTCCACCACTCTTTGTATATGATGTTGCTGTCTTCAGGCATTTAAGTTTGTTTTTCTTCATTGTAAATTCTGACGTATTAGTTGAAGAAAAAGTTGATGCCGTTTTTTTCATAGCACCTTTTATCTTTTTACCATTAGAATCGACTATCGTAAGTCTTATCGCCTTCCCCGGCGTGATCCAGCAACTTCCTCCGCTTTTGATGAGCCCGCTGCTTGTCTTTACATAAAATTCCGGATCCGACACCTGCGATGTATCGGTTACAGCTCCTACAGCCGCTGCCGCATCTATGCAGCCTGTAACAGATCCCGAAGATGAACTGTAGGTTTTTCCATCCGTTGAAGCAAGGATTCTTTGTGTTACTGCTTCTACTGCCTTCGAGCTGTTAGCTGTTATAAGTGACGGATTTTTTGAATAAATAAGTGCTGCCACGGCAGTTACCATCGGAGATGCCATTGACGTTCCACTCATTGTTCCATAGCTGTTGTCTATATAACAGGAATAAATTCCCTGACCCGGGGCTGCAACATCAACCCAGTCACCATAGTTTGAACTTGATGCAAGTGCCCCGGCCGATGTGATCGACGCTACCGCAATGACTCCTTCACATGCTGCCGGATAAGATTCTGTATCTTTTCCGCTGTTTCCGGCTGCACATACAACTGTTGCACCGGAATCATTTGCTGCCTCAATTGCATCCTGCATAAGCTTTACGCCTTCAAGAGATGGAGCAGTTGCTGCAAGGCTTAGATTAATTACATCCACATCCCAATCCACAGCCTTATTAAGACCTTTGCATAAAGTTGCAATTGTCATGGTATCATTTGAATTAGCAGCTTTGATAAGACAAAGGGAAACGCTCGGTGCTACACCGCAGCCACCCTTTTCATTATCCATCTCCGCTGCTATTATTCCCGCAACATGTGTACCATGATTTTTATTGTCGCCTGAGATAGGACTGACATCCTCAGTTCCGTCTGAAGCGTTATAGCATTCATATACATTATCTTCAAGATCCTCGTGACTTGTGTAAAATCCATTATCAATGACAGCAACTTTAACGCCGTTTCCCGAGGTAACATCCCAGGCAGATGCACTGTTTATCTTTGAATGATGCCACTGGCTTGAATATTTTGGATCATTTACACTTGCCGTAGCCTCAACTTCATCTTCAACACTTTCTTCTTCCAACAGGCTTCCTTCATATTCATAATCAGCCGTTTCTACTATATAATTAGGATAGATCACCCTGTCTGCACTTACTGACTCTGAAGCTTCATCCAACGCATCTTTAATATCCTTGTCAAACTCAAGTACTGCTATTCCGTCTGACCATGATGAAAGTGATGCATCATAGGAATCTGCTATCTTTTCGGCTTCTTCTTTTGAATTAGCCGAACATATAGCCTCATTTTCTACATAATCCTCACCCGGAGTGAGCCCCTCAAGTTCTTCTGAGCATCTTGCGATCGTGCTCTGCACATCGAGTTTTTCTTCTGTTTCCTCAACGAACGAACTTTCCGAACTGACTTCATCTTTCAATACGGTTATATCATTCGTATTTTCGGCCATTACAGGCATAGAAGAAAAAAGTACCGTCAATATCATCAAAAGTGCAGTACTGTATCTGTAGCTTCTTTTCATTCTTAACCTCCGAATTATATTTAATTATGATAAGCTTCTATTTATATACGTATAAGTATACGATAAATCGGCTCATCTTACAAATAACTACAATTCAACGCTTCCCTCAAAGTCTCCGCTGAAAGTGATCGCTTCATTTCCGGAATCATAGTTATACATAGTCTTTTTCACTTTTTTATTTTTTCCGTTTATGTTTACGTATACTTTCTTTACAGTTCCGTCTTTTCCCTTTTTACAGCTTACATTTGTAGACGAAACCGTCATAGGTTCTATTTCTACCGAAAATGTCAATCCCTTAAAGATGGCATTTGTTTTCTTATCTGCATTATTTAATTTCTTTATCGTCACCGTCGCTGTTCCGGCATGTTTTCCATTTATGATCTTTGCCTTTTTCAGTGAGTAAACCATACCGTCATAACTTACGGTAAGATCAAGATCCTGAACTTTAAGCTTTCTTCCTCCGAAATTCACGCAGCTGTTATAGGTCATTTCTCCGCCATTAGTTATTTCCACGGTCACAACACGATTCTCTGATTCAGATTCCTCACTGTTTTCAATATTATTTTGTTCTTCTTTATTATTTATCTCTTCATTATTATTTGTATTGTTTTCTTCGCTGTTATTAGTATTTTCTGCATTATTATCGCTGACACCGGTATTTGAACTGCCATCAATGAGTTTTGAAAAATCTATGCAGCCACCATCAACAGCTCTGCTCTCGTTTCTATAATAATATTTTTTTCCATCTGTAGCCGCGAGGAGCCTCTCAGTTACTTCATCAACTGCAGATGAATCATCAGCATCCCTAAGATCCTTGTCTGAAGCATATATGAGCGCTGCAGCACCGGCCACGATCGGAGCAGCCATTGATGTTCCGCTCTTATATCCATATCCACCACCAGGAACAGCCGAATAGATCGTACTTCCGGGCGCAACTATATCCACCCAGTCTCCGTATGCCGAATAATAAGCCAGTTCACCGTCTCTTGTTGATGCGCCTACAGATATCACGTGCTCCAAAGCTGCAGGATAATGATATTCTGAAGATGCAGTATTTCCTGCCGATGCTATAACTGTCGTTCCCATTTCATAAGCATAGTCAAAGACCTCCTGCATAGCTTCAAGTGTTGAACTGTCAGGAGTGTAGTCAAATCCCAGACTTATATTCACAACATCAGCACCTCCATTTACTGCTTTCTTTATTCCCGAAAGAAATGATGAAGTCGTTATATATTCTGTACTGCTGGCAGGATTTCCAACATTTACGGAATATATCTCAACTCCCGGTGCTACTCCGGCTCCGCCGACATTATTATTTATCTCTGATGCAATGATCCCAGCCACATGTGTTCCATGTCCGTACTCATCTTCCTCCGTAGCAGCTCTGCCGCATTTGTCAGCAAGATAAATATTATTTTTCAGATCTTCATGATCGGTATCTATGCCAGTATCCACTACACCGACTATAACACCACTTCCATCGTTTTTATTCCAGGCCGCAGTATCATTTATTACCTCGTGATACCACTGGTTTGAAAAAAACGGATCGTTTATTTCTTCACTTCTCATAATATAGTTTGGATAAATACGCGCATTGGGACTTTGCGACATTGCTTCTTCCCTCAAAACAGATGCAATGTCTCCTTCTATTTCAAGAACTGCAATATTTTCATCATAGCTGATAAGCTCTGCTTCATAATGTTCGGCTATCTCCTCTGCTTCCTCTAAAGACTCTGCATGACAAAAGACCTGATTTTCTACAAAACAGTCACTATCA
>JAIKZC010000107.1 GCA_024682575.1 Lachnospiraceae bacterium
GTAAACGTCAAATCATACGCCTATGATAACTAGCGCCCATATGAGAAAATCTAGAGTATCCGAAAAAACTAGCTAGTTTTTTCGACTAAACTCTAGAAAGGCGGAATTATTTATGGATCAGATTACAAGAGATATCCGTAGACAAAACTGGGCAAATATTATAAAGCAGTGTCAGCAAAGGCCTTCTGATATCACAGTTAAAGCATGGCTGGCTGACAATGGGATTGGAGAAAAAGCTTATTATTATTGGTTACGTAAATTCAGGAAAGAAGCTTATTCAGAAATTCAGAACACAATAGATTCTAATGAATCAGCTGATCTTAAATTTGCTGAAATCCAACTTCCTATTCCCGCAGAAGAAAAGAGTACTTCTGATATAAAAGTGTATTCAAATAAAGTAGCTGCTATTAAAGCTAATGGTATCACCATTGAGATTTCAAATGATATCTCGGATATTCTTCTTCATCGACTGATAAAGGAGGTTGTGCATGCTTGAAGATTACGCCGGCATTCGTCGCGTAGTAGTTGCCTGCGGCACGGTTGATCTACGCAAGGGGATTGATGGATTAGCCATGATCATTGGTGATAAATATCATCAGAATCCTTTTGAGCAGGGGACACTATTTCTCTTTTGTGGACGGCGTTCAGATAGAATTAAAGGTTTGCTGTGGATGGGTGATGGATTTATGCTCTTGTATAAAAGGTTTGAATCCGGATCATTATCTTGGCCAAGAACAACAACAGAAGCCGCTGATCTTACGGAAGAACAGTTCCGGTATCTTATGCTTGGATTGAACCCATTAGATCCCAAAATCAAGAAAGTCACACCTCAAAATATTTTTTGATTGTGCAAAACAGAGAAATTTTTATACTGTATATAGACAGCTAAAAACCTCATTATATAGGTGTTTCAGCCTGTTCACAGGAGCGGCTGGAGGCTTACAAATAGTTTGATATATATTTTTTTGAACATTGAAAACTCTATATTTCCTTGTCTTCAAGAACACTGTGTGGGCATTGAGCCATAGGCATTATGACGTTATCTCCCAATGCAAAAAGTCGCTATTCTAAGCTTTTTTCAGTATAATAATAACTATGGAGGAGACACCAAATGACCAAACATACATTAGAGGAATTGAATAAGTGCAGCCGTGAAGAGCTGATTACAACCATCCTCATGATGCAGGGTCAGTTGGATACTCTTAACGAAAATATCGAACGTCTTATTGAGCAGATACGTATAGCTAATAATTACCGTTTTGGTAAACGTACTGAAAAACTTGATGTTATAGATGGACAGCTTTCTTTTTTTGATGAGGCAGAAGCTGTCAGTGATGAGTCTGTTCCGGAACCTGAAGCGGATGAAGTGATCCAGTATGTTCGTCGCAAGAAAAAGAATACCAGAGATATAAATCTCAAGGATTTCCCGGAAGAAATAGTCCCTATTCATGGAGTATCGGAAGAAGAACTGGATTCTTTTTACGGAAAAGGAAACTGGCGCAGGATGCCGGATGAAACCTATAAAAGACTTCGACATGAGCCTGAGTCATGGACGGTTGAACTTCATACTGTAGAAGTATATGTCGGGACAGGCGGCGATCATCAGGATGAATTTCTTAGAGGTAATCGTCCCAAGGATCTGTTAAGGAACAGTATTGTTACACCATCACTTTTAGCATCTATCCTTAATGTTAAATATGTTAACTCATCAGCTCTTCATCGTATAGAACAGGAATTCCAGCGCAATGGTGTGAACATTTCAAGGCAGACCATGGCCAATTGGATTATTAAATGTTCAAAGAAATATTTCAAACCTTTTGTCGAGCGAATGAAACAGGAATTACTTAAGCTTCCTGTAACACAATCAGATGAAACGCCGACGCAGGTAATACAGGATAGTGATCGCCCAAACAGCAGGTCCTATATGTGGGTGCATAGATCAGGAGAACTGTATAAAGACCGCCAGATTGTCATTTATGAATATCAAAAAGGACGTGATCATCACATTCCTCTTGAATTCTACAAGGATTATAAAGGAATCCTTGTGACGGATGGTCTGCAGCAGTATCATCTGGTAGAGCGAAAACTGGATGGTCTGATAAATGCGAATTGTTGGGCACATGCGCGCAGATCTTTTTCAGATGCAGTTAAGGCTGCAGAAAAAGGGGATGTAAAGGCTGTCAAAAATTCAGTTGCTTATAAAGCGCTAAGAAAGATAGCCGAATTCTATAATGCAGATACCGAGCTTAAGCATCTGTCGTCAGAAGAACGACTTCAAAAGCGGAAAGAACAAATAAAACCGCTGGTTGAAGATTTTTTTGCATGGGCAAAACAGCAACTGTTAGAAGGGACTGTTCCGCCAAAGAGTGAGACTGCAAAGGGACTTAATTACGTTGTTAATCAGGAGAAATATCTTAAGGTATTTTTGAATGATGGTGATGTTCCCATCGATAACTCGGCCAGTTTATCCGACGGAATTACTTATCCGCATCTTTCCTCTGTAGCCCGCTTAAACACAACTCTTGTAGAAAAAAGTGTCGCATAATAATCAAGGCCGGGCCTATTATAAAATCACTATAATGCAAAGGAGGTGATTTATTATGGCAAGACCAAGAGAACTACGATTTTATGAACTCATTGATCCTAATGATCAAGCGACTAATCCATGGATTATAGAGTATTGTGCGAATAGCATAAATCTTTGTG
>JAIKZC010000410.1 GCA_024682575.1 Lachnospiraceae bacterium
CAGTATCTTAAATACAATCAAGGCTTCGGTTGAATTTGTTGATGGCTGGTCTCTTGCTCCTGACAATTTCGAAGGCGTCAGAGTTAATGTAGCCGACCACAAGGGCAACGGCTGGTTCCTTATCCGTAAGTCTCTCCATGAACCTATCATGCCATTAAATATCGAAAGTGATGACGAGGACGGATGCCCTATAATCGCAAAGAGCCTTTACGATATCATCAAAAGAGAGGACATGCTCAACCTCCAGTCGATCATCGACTACATCGGAAATTCGCTTTAAGCTATAGATTCTTTTAGACTTCGCCTGTTACGTCGTTCGCCTTAAAGTTCCTACGAGGAACGCCCTCGCTTTGGGCTCCGACGCAGCAGTACATAATGCCGCAAAAAACGCGGCATAAGTGCTGGCGTCTCGCACAATCCTCTTTAGGAACATTTAAGGTTCACGACTTCGGTTAACAAAAAACAGCCGACAGATTAATCTTGTTTAATCTATCAGCTGTTTTTTTGTATTTATGAAATATAGAATTTAGTGAAACAGATAAGCCGAACAACGCAACAGGCGAAATCTAAAAAACATATAGATTTTTGATATAAATCCTCGAGATCATGTTGTTCCGGTATCGCTGGTCGTATATGTTCCGTCTTTCCACTGCTGGAATTTTTCTAATACTGCATCGTAGGTTTTCTGACTGATTTCAGGAAGTTCTCCGCCCCAGGTTTCCTCTGCCTGTGCATATCCTTCCTTAAAAGCCTCTAAAAGCTTATCTGCCTTACTGCTATCATTTCCCGAAAGAGCAATAGCGAAATCAACTATTCGGCTTGAAGTCTTATCAACTCCCCAGTAGCCGTCTTCAGAAATATCTTCCTCTGCCTGTGCTTTTGTAGCTGCATCAACCTCAAAATCACCCTTTCTGAGATGATCCCAGATACTGTCAGTTTCATCATCGGTTGCAGTTATTGCATAGCTCTTGGACTGTCCCATAAGGAGCTTCTCGACAATTCCTCTTAAGTTTGCAACCTGTTTTTCAGCATCAGCCTGAAGCTGTGCAATTGTAGCTGATCTGTCACTGTTTTTCACAGTTACTTTGTCGCTGTCATCAGATTTCTTTTCATAAACATAAGCGTCAGAATTTAAGGCAGAGCTTTTTTCTTCAACTTTTTCTTCAGTTTTTTTAGCATTACTGCTATACGATGAATTAATAATGTTATCTACAGAATTTACAGACGAAATGTTACTCATAGGCGGTTCCTCCTTGATCACTGCTTATCCCGACATCCATGTCAGAGATTTACTACCTGTTTTATCACATAGCAAAAACGTGAGAGTATTTGCCCTCTCACGTTTTTTATCGGCAAAAATTTACTTTTACTTAACAGTTAAAGTGAATTTTTATAAAAAATACTTATTTCTCGAATAAGAACCTCTCTGGAAGTGTTACACCAAAATCTTTAGCCAAATGTCTGAATTCATCCGGTGTTATCGTCTGTCTCTTTGCATTTGTCATAGAAAGTGTCTTTACGAGGATCTCGGCTGATTTTTCTACTGTGTGCATAAGTCCGAAAGTCAGGTCAAAGTCCTCTCCTGCTGCAAAGATACCATGGTGAGCCCATATGGCAACATCATATTTCTCCATAAGTTTGCTTGTTGCTACTGCTATTTCCCTTCCACCGGGAACCATCCACGGAACAACGCCAATTCCATCAGGAAAAACTACAGGACACTCGGTAGCCATTTCCCAAAGCTCTCTTGTAAATGCCTCATCCGTGAGCGGAAGAACAAAGGTAAGCGCAATTGTATTTGCAGGATGACAATGATAAACCACCCTGTATCTGCCATTTGTAGCTTTTTTCTTAACCTCAAGGTTCATAAGGTGTGAAGGAAGCTCCGACGTAGGCCTTCCTCCGTTCACAAGTCCCCACATGATCCTGTAATTTTCACCCTTGTCATCGAGCTCTATTATGCAGAAAGAATCCTCCGGCTTGATGATTACATTTCTGAAATACTTTCCTGATCCTGTAACCATAAAGAATTCACCTGCAAGATCCGGAACCGTAGTTCCGATGCTCTGCCATTCTCCAGCTTTAAGGTCATCCCTTATCATTTCAACTTCTTCTGCTTTCATTCTGTAAGAAAGGTTTCCGCCGTTTCTCTCATGCCAGCCCTGCTCCCAGCCGTCATTTGCCATACGTATGAAACCTTTTGTAAATTCTGCATCTAATACTTTCATTTTCTTTCTCCTCGTATATTATTAAGCCCTCTTTGAAAGAACATCCTTCTCATATTTTTCAATTTCTGAATACCATTCGCCATCTACCGGTGTATTGCATCTTCTGCAGTATTCATCCCATACTTCACCGAAAGGCATAGTCTTCATTTCTTCCTGTGCGATCATAAGCTGCGTAAATTTTGACTTATCCTGCAGATTCTTAAATTCCTCATGAGGTGTGAGCAGCGCATTTAAAAGCGCCTTTTCAGTATTTCTGAAACCATTTACCCATGCACCTATACGATTTATTGAAGCATCAAAATAATCCAGCGCCATATGCACGGAACCATCAAGTCCTCCGCATCTGACTATTTCTTTTGCTATCTCCCTTGTCTCATCATCAAAAAGCACTACATGATCCGAATCCCATCTTACAGGTCTTGTGATATGAAGGGCGATGTCCGGGAAAAATGAAAGCAATGCCGGAATCTTATCACTTACAACCTCTGTAGGATGATAGTGGCCATTATCCATGAGCGGGATACATTTGTCGGAGTGTGTTGCCGCAAATGTAAGTGCAAATTCTGCACTTCCGACCGTGTATGACTCGACACCTATTCCAAATACCTTTGACTCGACACAGGGTTTAACCTTATCAAAATCAAAAGGCTCTGAAAGAATCTGCTCTATCGAATCCTTATATCTGTCTCTGGGACCTTTTCTGTCAGCAGGTATATCCTTAAATCCGTCACCTGTCCAGATATTCATGACGCAAGTCTCTCCAAGCTCCTCTGCAAGATACTGCGAGATCCTTATAGAAGCCTTTCCATGCTCTATCCAAAACTTCCTTGTCTCCTCATCAGGGGAAGAAAGAGTGAGCGGATCACATTTGGGATGCGAGAAAAATGTCGGATTAAAATCGCATCCAAGATTTCTTGCCTTGCAGAAATCCACCCATTTCTTAAAATGCTTAGGCTCTAGCTTATCACGGTCTACCCAGCCGCCATTCTCATCATCAAATATTGCGTAATTTGCATGAAGATTAAGCTTTGCTTTACCCGGGATCAGCTTCAACACCTCATCGATATCAGCCATTAATTCCTCAGGTGTACGGGCGCGTCCCGGATAGTTGCCGGTGGTCTGTATACCACCGGTAAGCGGCTTATCAGGATCTGTATCAAATCCTCTCACATCATCTCCCTGCCAGCAATGAAGTGAGATCTCCGCAGCTTTAAGCTTCTCTATAGCTTTTTCTGTATCAATGCCTATTTTTTCATATCTTGCCTTTGCTTCTGTATAGCTCATTCTTAATACCTCCAATATTTCACTCAAATACCTTTATTTCAAAACTCTTATAAATTGAATCTCTTGCTTCCTGCAAACTGCTATAATCTCCTTCAGCGATCATCTGCATTAATATATTTCCTATTGCCGTACCTTCTATTGGTCCCGCATAAACAGGAATACCGGCCGCCTTTGCAGTAAGCTTATTTAAATAAATATCCTGACATCCACCGCCTATAATATTTATTCCTGTAATTTTCTTTCCTGTTATTGCTGAAATTTTTTCTATCGTATCGGCATAACATTTTGCAAGTCCCGCATAAATGCACTGCATGATCTCCCCAACACTTTCCGGAACCTTGAAGCCTCTTTTGCGGCAATGCTCTTTTATTGCATCTATCATACTCAGAGGAGAAAGAAAAGCTTCATCATTGACATCCAGAACAAAATCAAAATCACTGCATTTTTGAGCCTCTTCCCTTAGATCCGTAAAGCTCCATTCTTTTTCTCCTGCATAACTGCTCTTTCTTCCTGCTACATACTCAACTCCGTTCAGTTCGCGTCTTACCGACTGTATCATCCAGAGCCCCATGATATTTTTTAAATACCTGAATCTGTAAAAAGCTCCGCCTTCATTCGTCATGTTTTCTTTTCTTGACTCGGGATCTGTAAGCGGCTCTTTATTTTCTACACCTAAAAGACTCCATGTGCCGCTTGAAAGATATACTGAACTTTCATCTCTTGCCGGTACAGCAAGAAAAGCCGAGCCTGTATCATGCGTTGCAGGCAGCAAAACTTCTGCATCAAATCCGACTTCTTTTGCAATTTTTTCACTCAGTCGTCCAACTCTTTCTCCGGGAAGAGACAATTTCTTAAAAAGCTTCTTCGGCAGCCCTAATTTTTCAATTATCTCCAAGTCCCATTCCTTAGAAACTGCATTTACAAGACCACTGCTCGTTGCATTGGTATACTCCTGTTTCATTACTCCTGTCAGGCAATAATTAAAATAATCCGGAAGCATCAAAAAACTTTCTGCCTTTTCCAATTCTTCCGCTGATTCTTTTTTCAAGGCCAGAAGCTGATAAACAGTATTGAAAAGCTGTTTCTGAATCCCTGTTCTCTCATAGAGCTCTTCCTCTGATATGTGCTTTGACAATTCAATATCCATTCCATTGGTTCTGTTGTCACGATATGCCACCGCATCTCCGAGCATTTTTCCATCTTTATCCAACAGAACATAGTCAACTGCCCAGCTGTCTATTGCAATTGTCGAAGGTATCATACCTTCTTTTTTACATGCCTTCAGACCCGAAATAATACCATTCCAAAGATTATCTATATCCCACGTAAGATGACCATTTTTTTCTATCTGTCTGTTTTCAAAACGATATATTTCCTTAAGCTGCATCTTTCCATCTTCAAGCCAGCCTATAATGTGCCTTCCACTTGATGCGCCCATATCTATCGCAAGATAATATTTTCCCATAATTTCTTTCCTGCCTTGCTGAAATTTAACTTTAAGAACATATTACTCTATCCAATCTCGCTTTTTTATAACCATACTTTTTCAAAAAAGGAACCTTATTTGACATTTAAAATATAAAAAGGAACAGGATCATACCATCCTGTTCCCGACTTTTGCTTTTTTAAATCTTGATTTTCTCAAAACTATAGGTTTTTGTTCTGGGTTATCTCCTGTTGTGTTGTTCGGATAATCTATTTCCAACGAGGGATGCCGAACAACGTAACAGGAAATAACCTAAACAAAAAACTGATATATTATAAACTCGAGATTTTTCCCTCTAAAACATTTTTGGGGACTGCGCCTACAGCGCTGTCAACGAGCTTTCCATTTTTCATAACTGCGAAGAAGGGGATGCTCATTACCTTAAAGCCTGCTGCGAGTTCCTGTTCCTGATCAACATTGATCTTTCCTATCTTGACCTTTCCGTCATACTTTTCTGCAAGTTCCTTAACTACAGGTCCCATCATCTTACAGGGCATGCACCAGTCTGCATAGAAATCAATAAGCACAGGCTTATCACTATTCATTACTTCTGTTTCAAAATTATCTTTTGTAAATTTATATTCCATCTTTATTACCTCTTTTCATATTTTTAATTTTTTCATTGTTGAATTATTCAGCTGATAAGTATATTATAGTTGGTAAGAAAAATATATCAAGTACGCAATTTTTATTTATCAGGTAAGGAAAAACTGACTATGAAAGAAAAAAAAGAAAAAGAATCATTATGTGAAAGCATCGCCGGCGAAGGCTGTGGCTTAAAGAAAGTTATAGGTATCGTAGGCGGTAAATGGAAGATCATGATCCTATGCGTAATAGATAATAATGAATCCGTACGCTATGGTGACCTGAAACGCTCTGTTTTCGGAATTACCAATACCATGCTGGCCCAATCCCTGAAGGAACTTGAAACGGATGGACTTGTGTTGAGAAAACAGTATGATGAAATGCCTGTAAGAGTTGAATATTCACTTACAGATAAAACAAGAAGCCTGATTCCCATTCTCTTAGAGCTTAAGAAATGGGGGGAAGAAAATCTGTAATCATATATGAGAAAAGAAATAATCAATCGTCTATATGAGCTAACTTCGGAAGAGAAGAAAATTATCTCCGGTGATAACACTATCTCCAAAGAGCTCTATAGTTCAGAAGAAGAATTTGTAATCGACAGTGCTAAGCTTTTAGAGCAGGGAAAGCTTATTGCAGCACGTCCTCATACAAGATTTGCCCATTTTCCTGTTCACCGTCACAATTATATAGAAATGCTCATAACCATTCAGGGCAGCATAACAACGCATATAATCGACGGAGAAACGCTAACTCTTACAGAGGGCGATATTCTTCTCCTAAACCGACATGCGCGCCATGAGATCCTTCCCTGCAGTATAAATGATATAGCAGTAAATATTATTATCCTTCCGGAATTTTTTACACGGAATTCTGTATCCTACGATCGCGAAAATATCCTTCGTGCATTTATCATAGAATCTCTTTCTGAAAAGCAGCACTATAAGGATTTTCTTATATATCATGCCAAAGGTATTCTTCCCGTAGAAAATCTTCTGGAAAATCTTTTATGGTCGCTGCTTATCAGTAAAACTGAAATGAATGAGATTATCCGCTCCAGCATGGATCTGCTGCTGATGAACCTTACAGCACTTTCTGCCGATACCCTTAAGGATATGCGAAACAGAAGTCAGAATGTAACTATTCAAGCCCTTGAATATATTGATCGCAATTTTAAGAGCGGAACCCTTGCTGAGCTAGCTTCAGAAATCGGATACAGCACGGCATATTTAAGCCGTCTTCTGAAAAATTATACAGGAATGAATTTTAAGCAGCTCCTTCAGGAGCGAAAACTCCAGCAGGCAGCTTATCTTCTTGAAAACACTACTCTGTCAACTGACAGGATAATTGAAGAAATAGGATATGAGAACAGCGCTTATTTTTATCATATTTTCGAAGAAAAATATGGCTGCACCCCAAGAAACTATAAAAGGAGACTAATTATTAATGAATAAAATACTCTTTATAGATGTCGATGGTACCCTGGTAAATTATGAGAACCACATTCCTGAATCTGCGATAAATGCCATAAGACAGGCAAGAAAAAACGGACATAAAGTATATATAAGTACTGGCAGAAGCAAAGCCGAAGTTTATCAAAATATATGGGATATAGGTCTCGACGGTATGATAGGTGGCAACGGCTCATACGTTGAGGATAATGGAGAAGTCATAATGCATAAGCTTATATCTCCGGAGGATGCAAGACATATTGTAGACTGGCTTCATTCACGAGAACTTGAATTCTATCTCGAAAGCAATTCCGGTCTCTATGCCAGCGAGCATTTCGAAACTTCTGCACTTCCAACCTTAAAAGAGTATATGGGAAGAAAAGGCAAGGACAGCTCAGGAATATCAGTCAGAAAAATCTTCCCTGACATGATCTTTGATGGAGATTTATATCGTGATGACCTGAATAAAGTAAGTTTCATACTAAAAAGCTATCAGGATCATTTAGATTCAATAAAAGAATTTCCGGATCTGCAGGCAGGTACCTGGGGCGGAGCCGGAGAAACTGCACTTTTTGGTGATCTGGGAGTCAAAAATATCACCAAAGCAGACGCTATTTCAACTCTTCTCAAGCATATAGGCGGCTCCGTCGAAGATACCATAGCATTCGGAGACGCAAAGATCGACCTCCCAATGTTTGATTTCTGTAATACAGGCGTTGCCATGGGAAACGGAGGAGACGAGATCAAGGCTGCTGCTGATTTTATCACTACAGATGTAAATGATGATGGGCTTTGGAATGCATTTAAGCATTTTAATCTTATATAAGAAAAAAAGGACTTCGCAAAACCCGAAGTCCTTTTTTTTGGTATATCTTTTCCAAACTTTATACTTTTTAAGTTAAAATTATTCTACAACGTAGGGAAGAAGTGCAAGATGTCTTGCTCTCTTGATAGCTACTGTAAGTGCTCTCTGGTGCTTTGCGCAGTTACCTGTTACTCTTCTGGGAAGAATCTTACCGCGCTCAGAGATATACTTTCTAAGCTGTGCTACGTTCTTGTAATCAATAACATTGTCCTTACCGCAAAATACGCAAACCTTTCTTCTTCTGCGCATTCCGCCTCTTCTCCTTGCCGGAGACTCAGAACGATCATTACTCTTTGTGTATGGCATAATTTCCAACCTCCATCTTAATTCTTATGCAAACGGAAGCTCCTCGTCAATGCCGTCAGGAACATTCATAAATCCGTCATCTGCCGCTTTCGGTGCGGGAGATGCCTCTGAAGGTGCGCTGTAGGAGCTGCCTGCATCATATGCATCTGCTGTCTTCTTGCTCTCTGCAAACTCAACCTCTTCTGTGACGACATCTGTCGTATAGACCTTCTGTCCATCCTTATTGGTATAACTGCCTGTCTGTATTCTGCCGCTGACAACAAGCTTGGTACCCTTGTGGGTGTATTTCTCCATGAACTCTGCTGTCTTTCCAAAAGCAACACAGCTGATAAAATCAGCACTCTGATCTGCTCCATCTCTCTTGAAACGGCGATCTACTGCAAGTGTATACCTTGATACAACTGTTGAACCTTCGCCTTGTGACTGACGAATGTCCGGATCTCTCGTAAGGCGCCCCATTAAAATAACTTTATTCATAATTTAATTACCTTACTTTCTTTCCAAATTTGTTTTGAATGGTCTTTGTATCTTATTATTCAGCTGCTTCTGTGTTCTCAGCAGTCTCTTCAGCCTTAGGCTCAACTACTTCAACATCATCAACAACGATAAGATAACGTACGACATTATCCATTATGCGAATACGCTTTTCGATCTCAGCAGGTGTTCCTGCCTCAGCCTCGAATTTAATGAAGTTGTAATAACCTTCCTTCATCTTCTGGACTTCATACGCAAATTTCTTCTTGCCCTGCTCATCGATAGCTGTAATCTTACCATCGAAACGCTCAACAAGAGCCTTAACCTTGTCAAGGACTGCGTTCTTGTCATCCTCTTCAAGCTTTCCGCTGATTACAACGGCTAACTCATATTTGTTCATCTTTCTACCTCCTTTTGGACTTTTGGCTCACATCATCGAAATGTGAGCAAGGATATACCACGATTAAAAATCTTATCATAGAAAGATTTTTATTGCAAGTATTTTTTCAACTATTTTTATACAACTATGCTTCCAAGTACTTTTCCTATACTGTCCGCTATACAGAGATCTGCCTTATAATCCTGACTGGTTGCGGATTTATTAATAAGAACAAGATGTTTCCCTCTGAAATAATCTACCAATCCTGCCGCCGGATAAACAACAAGACTTGTTCCGCCTATTATCAAAACATCTGCCTCACGAATTGCCTTGATAGCACCGCTCATCGTATTTCCGTCAAGCCCCTCTTCGTAGAGGACAACATCAGGCTTGATTATTCCTCCGCATTTCTCACATTTCGGAACACCTGTTGTTTCCATCATATATTCCAGATCATATTCCCGGTCACACTGCATACAGTAATTTCTCGTTACGGTACCGTGAAGTTCATATACGACCTTTGAACCGGCTGCCTGATGCAGACCATCTATATTCTGGGTTATTACAGCACTGAGCTTCCCCTTTGCCTCCATCTCTGCAAGCTTTAAGTGTGCAGCATTAGGCTTTGGTCTTTCTGCCCGGCCTTCCATAAGGATCTTATCCCGGTAAAAATCATAAAATCCTCCGGGATTATGCATGAAAAATCCATGCGAAAGTATTGTCTCAGGCGGATAATCATATTTCTGATTATAAAGTCCGTCAACAGATCTGAAATCCGGGATCCCACTCTCGGTTGAAACTCCCGCGCCTCCGAAAAACACAATGTTTTCTGCTTCGTCTACGATCTTCTGAAGCTGTTCAATCTTTTCATCCATACAATTACCCCCTTTTCTCTTAAACAATTCCTATCTGCATGCTTCCTCTTAAAACCTTTGCCCCATCGGCATTTCTCATTTCAACCTTTATACGTATTGTATTATACGCATCATTCTTTTCAGCGACTTCTCCCTTAACAGTGAGTTTGTCTCCAACAAAAACAGGCTTCATGAATTTGATCTCAGTATTATGTATAAGGCTTGACTCCCCCGGAAGATACACTCCGGCAAGCGTTGATAAAAATGAAGCTGTCAGCATTCCGAAAGCCGCATGTGAGTCAAATCCCTTTGCCCTTGCAAATTCATCATCTTTGTGAAGAGGATTCATGTCTCCGGTTATCTTTCTGAAAGAATCCAGCATTTCTTCAGTTATCTCTACCTCAAAAGACTCTTTCTGCCCGATTTCCAGCTCTTCATATTTATAATGATTCATTTTTCTGCCAGTTTCCTTTCGATAAGGTCAACCATTTCTCCAACATTTGCAAGTTTTCCAACTTCTTTTATATTAAATTTCATATCAAAGGTCTTTTCCATCTCCATCACAAGTTCCACATGTGCCAGAGAATCCCAGTCCTCGATATCTTCTGCATTTGTTTCATCAACTATTACAAGCGAATCATCATCAAATTCTTCCCTGAATATCTCCGTTATCTTCTCAAATATTTCTTCGCGTTTCAAAAATCCTGTCCTCCGTAGCAAATTTCTTCTCTAATTATTCAGTCTTGGAATGATGTCTTCTGACCTCCCCTTATGATACCACAAGCATTTGATATCCGCCAGTAAAAAGCAGGAGCAGCCTCTGCCGCTCCTGCCTCTCTTTAATTCAGCTTATCCGCCTCGATCGTACCCTTGAAGTTTCTCGTAAATGTATATGTTGTACCGCTTAAAGAAACATCCTTTTTACCAAGATTTTTGCTTTTTGTCTTTCCGGTTGCAATACCATTTTTATAAACAGGGAAGGTATATCTAACCTTATTTTTTCCCTTTTTCGCCAGTGAATATGAGCTTTCGCCTGCAGATACCAGATTCTGGATCAGATTTACATCAACAGGTTCAATTTCATACTCAAAAGATGTATCCGTTTTCAACGCCTTATTTGCTGCTTTGACCGCCGCCTTCTGCTCCGCATTGGTAGCTTTCAGTTTTATCACTATCTTCGGCACCTTCCCCGGCTTAAACTGATACTTTGAATCATCCACCAGATAGGCACCCTTATTATTCTTAAATTTAACGCTCTTTATAACAATATTATCACTTACCTGAGCATTTTTCTGCACTTTTCCGTTTTCAAAAACCGTTACCCCATTTAGTTTTACATATGAAGGAACTGTCTTTCCACCCTGAAATGCCATATTAGACTCAAAAGTTATATTGTTTACAATTCCGCCAGATGATGTGATTTCCCTGCTCTTATTAACTCCTGTCATTGAACTGCTTGGAAGCTCACACTCTTCACCATCTGTCATAAGATTACTGCAGTTGTAATGTATTTCTGCCGAATCCGGTATTCCTACAAAGGATAGATGATCATATACCGTACCGGTCGCTGCAACAACATCACTTGCTTCCCTGCCTTGAACATATGCCTCATAAAGCTGAAACTTAATCGTCTTCCACTCTTCTTCCGATCCGCCATAATATACATCTGTTATTTTGGATCTGTTTAACCCCCTTATTATTACCTCAAAACCATCATAATCTTCATCAACGTCAACAGTTAAACTACTGTCCTCATCATCATTATAGTCAGCGTAAGGATCTTCCTCATCATCGTCATCATCATAATCGTCATCGTCAGCACTCTCTGTAGGGATTCCC
This sequence comes from Lachnospiraceae bacterium, assembly GCA_024682575.1. GTDB lineage: Bacteria > Bacillota > Clostridia > Lachnospirales > Lachnospiraceae > NK4A144. The sequence goes on from JAIKZC010000410.1 coordinate 11,752, forward strand.
GCAAAAGCACACTGACCTATTTCTGTTACTGAAGAAGGGATATACAGAGCATTCAGGCTCTGACAGCGGTTACTGACTTCCATTCCAAGTCTCTGCGTACCATTTGCAATATGAAACTCTTTAAGCGACTGATCACACCCGTTAAGTGCTCCATGACTTATCATCTTTGCACCGGCAAGAGATGTATAAACACCATCATTGTTCTTTACCTTCATATTTGGAACAGCTGCAATGGCAGGTGCAATTTCATTATACATGCCTCTCCTGGCATAAGAATCCGGAATTTTAACTTCTACGAGACAGTCATTATAACTCTTATAATACTGATATTTATAATAATCAACACCTATTGACTCAAGATTATAAGCTCCCTGGAATATACTTCCCGCTGCGTGGTGAAGGTCGGGTGCTACTTTTATGGTTTTCAACGACGTGCAGTTCTGAAAATCTTTTCTGCCCAGATGCCAGTTTCCATAGCCTAAATTTACATCCGTAAGCGATGTGCAATTATAAAAAACTCCGGGATCAAACTCAGATCCGTATCTTGTTTCACCGCTAATAACCGCTGTATCCGGAATTGTTACTTTTTTTAATTTTCTACAGTTTGCAAAGCTCAACTTTCCAAATGTTTCTATACAGTTAGGTGCTGCAACATACAGTTCCTCTAAATTCTCACATCCCGCAAACATATGATTATGGATTTTAGGCGTATGCCCATGACTTTCGCTGTGACGGGTCATATTTATAACGACCTTCTTTATCTGATCATAATATTCATATTCATCTTTTCCGAATTCTGATCCATCTAGTTTACCCGAGCCGGAAATAGTAAATGTTCCATCCGATGTAAGTGTATAATGTACGTCATCATCATCAGAATTACCTATATCACCCTCATCAATTATCGTAGATGACGCCTCTTCCAATTCAGAATCCCCTATCTTTCCCGTTTCAGCAACTTCATCATCAAGAACTACTTCTCCCGCATAAGATAACACCGCAGAATTAGAAAATAGTACTGCTGCTGCCATTATTGCAGCAAAATCCTTAAATAATTTGTTTCTCATGATAACCCCCTTTAGACTTGTCTTTCCCCGGCAGGTAAAAGATGTGTAATAAAATATCCCGCCTTTGAATATCAATCCCTGAATATCAATATTTTATCATAACTGCATCATGACTTGTGACTCTATTTTTCGTACATTTTCGACCTCTGACCTAAGTTAAGTTCAAAAACTATAGGTTTTTGTTATTTAGGATATCTCCTGTTGCGTTGTTCAGCTTATCTGTTTCCAACGATGGACGCTCTCGCTGCAAGTGAAAAATCGCAGCGGTACTAGTTCCGCAAAGGACGCGGAACAAGGACCGGCGTTTTTCATGCCCCCTCTTTTGGAAACAGATAATCCTCGCAACTCACCCTTACACTAAATTTTACATATCAGAAACATAAAAACAGCCGGAAGATTATTTAGAGTAATCTTCCAGCTGTTTTTTTATACTTATGAAGTGTAAAATATAGTGTAAGCCAAACAACGCAACAGGAGATATTCTCAAAGATTTCATCTGTGCTATAATAAAAGATAAGAATTTTTGAGAGGAAAATAAAATGGATAATTATGTTAAACTTCGGGATATTCCGAAGCATTTTGGACTAAAAAAAGGCGACAGTGTATGGATCTCATCCGATATCAAAACACTTCTATATTCCTGTATTGAACACGAAGATGACCATGATATGAATATTCTGATCGATGGGATAATAGATATTATCGGTGAAGAAGGCACAATTCTCATCCCAACATTTAATTGGGATTTCTGTAAAGGTAAGACCTTTGATATAAGAAAAAGTCCTTGTAAGACCGGCGTTATTGGTAAAGTTGCACTTAAAAGAAAAGATTTCAGAAGGACTCAACACCCTATCTATTCTTTTGCTGTCTGGGGCAAGGATGCCGACTATCTTTGTTCTCTTACAAATAAGAGCTCATTTGGTGCAGATTCGCCCTTTGACTACTGCAGAGAACATAATACAAAAAATGTCTTCATAGATGTTGAATGCCAGCATTCGTATACATTCGTTCATTATGTGGAAGAACAGGTAGGAGTTCCTTATCGTTACTTAAAGGATTTCACTGCCCACTATATAGATGAAAACGGCATCGAATCAGAACGTACCTACAGTATGAACGTTCGCGACCTCGACGCCGATATATTTGTTACTATTTATCCATTTGAAGAGGATTTTGTAAAAGCCGGAGCATCCAGACGTTATGAAGTTAATGATATTCCAATGAAGACGATAGAAATTGGCAAGACCTATGATATCATTTATAACGATGTCAAAAATAACAAAAGCCGCAAAGTTTGCACTTATAAAGGTCAATAACTATAGATTTTTGATGCAAAGCTTCAAAAATCCAGCAAACAAGCCATTTAAATGTGGCTGTGCCACGGGCTTGTTTGATGGAAGTTAACACGTCCGCGTTTAAAACCGTTTGTGTTTACATTCGAAATGTTGTTACCAATTACGTCCATTCGTGTCTGGAGTTTCAGGACTTCAGAATCACCAGACACGAATGGACGTAATTGGTAACAACATTTCGAATGTA
>JAIKZC010000432.1 GCA_024682575.1 Lachnospiraceae bacterium
TATAATGGCAGTAAACAGCTATTTTTAAGGGTTGAAAATTTTGATGATTATACTGTAGATGCCCTGGACGCATATGTTACTGTTGCTTGTGTGGAGAGTGATTATAACACGGATATCATGCTTCCGGGCGGTGTAGATAACAGTATGGACATGGATGAAGCAAAAGAAACACTTGAAGAGAATGATATAGATTATAAAAAAGATAATGTAACTTATTATTTCACAGATTATCTGATCGATTCCGGTGACTATACAGCAACTCTTGAATATATTACTGATACCGATGAACTCAGCTCGATCCAGCTCTATGTAGATATAAAAGATACAGAGAATTATCAGGGCGTTGGAAAAACAGATGTTGAGACAATGGATTCAGATGATGTTGATATAGACTACGATGAGCCGGATGAAATTTCAAAAATTACTGATTTTGAACTGGATGGTGTTCTTTATTCTATAGGTGCTCCTGTTAGTGCCTTTATAGAAAATGGATGGGAATTAGATGAGGATAATAGTTCTACAGATCGTCAGGTTGAGGCACATGATATAGGATTTGCGGTTCTAAAAAAAGGAGAATCGCAAATGCAGCTTAGTGTTGAAAATAACGAATCCGATACTGTTGATATCAAAGATACTGTTACAAAGGAAGTAGTTGTAAGAGATACTGATGATTTTATGCTCTGGGGTGATATTGAAAGCGGCGATAAGCTGAATAAGATTAAAGATGATATAGAATCACTTGGATATGAGTATGAAGAGTCAAGCAGCGGAATAATGTTCTACGATGAGGATAATATATGGCTCAATGTTCTCTTGCGTGATGGCAAGGCTACAGGATTCTCTCTAGGTTAATTATTTATTATAAATACAGGTCATTAAGAAAAATGATTTTTCTTATGACCTGTATTTTTTGTAAATTTACTTACGATTGACTTAAAAGGATATTTAATCTATATTTTTAAACAAGCCAATTATAGAGTTAAACGGAAAATAAAATGTCGGAGGTTGGTAATGAACGACAATAAGTTTTTTTATTTCATAAGACACGGAGAAACTGTCTGGAACGTCGAGAATAAAATATGTGGAGCAACTGATATTGAACTGACTGATAAAGGTCATCAACAGGCTATTGATACAGGTAAGAAAATATTAAGCGAGGGAATCACTGCTGACGAAATATTGTGTTCACCTCTTGTCAGAGCTTCAGAAACTGCACGTCATATTTCTGAAATTACAAAAATACCTATGAAAGTCGAAGAGAGACTTATTGAGCAGAACTTTGGCAGATATGAATCTACTCCCAGAGACGGTGCAGAATTCCATGAAGCTAAAAAGAATCTTGCAAGCAGATTTACAAGCGGAGAATCTATGATGCAGGTAGCCCAGAGAATATATAATCTTCTTGACGATATCAAAAATGATGAAAAAACTTATATTCTTGTAGCTCATAATGGAATTGCGAGGATCATCGAATCCTATTTTAGAGAAATGACAAATGAAGAGTTTTCTTCATTTGGAATAAAGAACTGCGAAATCAGAAAATATATCTTTCCAAATAATAAGGGTTGATCATTATGACAGAAATTGAAAGACTTAAAACAATTGTTGAAAAGCTCAGAAGTGAAAACGGATGCAGCTGGGATAAAGTGCAGACTCATACAAGTCTCAAAGGTGCATGCATAGAAGAAGCTGCGGAAGTTATCGGCGGGATCAATATACTTGAAAAGACAGGCGACTTTGTAAATTTAAGGGAAGAACTGGGAGATTTACTTCTTCAAGTAATGTTTCATGCAGTAATTGCAGAGGAAGAAGGTCTTTTTAATTTTGATGATGTTGCAAAAACAGTCAGTGATAAAATGGTCCGGAGACACCCTCATGTTTTCTCCGGAGTAAAATATGACTCTGAAGCAGAATTGCATGATTCATGGAAAGCAATAAAGAAAGAAGAAAAAGCCGGACGTGAATGGGAAGAGGCTTATTTAGGAGATGCAATGAATGAAGCATCCGAGCTTATTGAAAAGGCAAAAATACGCAAGGGATTTAAGAATTAATAATAAAAGCTCATCTCCATCTATGATAGTAGAGGAAGATGAGCTTTTATAATGCAGGCCACTTTGTGCCATTTATTGCGTTAAATTCAGCTGTCAACTGTTTCAGTAGATTCCACAGTAGGATTATTAATTTCTTCTAGACTTTCGTTAAAATTTTTTGCCATATACATTGCAAGAGTAATTATCAGAACGATACATGCTGCAGAAACAATGATATTAAATCTCTGCTGGGCACCGCCAACAGATTCATCTGCATTTTTAAATTTATGACCGCATTGCTGGCATTTCATCTCAGTTTTTAGAACCTGAGACCCGCAATGCGGACAGGTCTTAAACTGATATTCATCAATACGTTCCTGAAGATTATGCATTACATCATTGAATTCATTTTCTCCAAGTCGATCAAATTTCTTTCTGTTTTCCAATTCTTCCTGCTTATTTGAGGCGGTATAATAGCTGTTTGCCTGATGAAAATCTGCGTCGCATTCATGACAAGTAAGTTCATCATCAAGTTCCTGCCAGTGTCCGCATTTAGCACATTTTATGATCTTAAGCATTAAGAACACCCCCGTTTCTTTATTTATTATCATAAATAAATAGTGACGTTCCCTTTTTCATAATATAATTATAGCAAAAATTGACAATATTCTAAATAGATTTCTTAAATTTTTATTAAATTTCATCTATATGATAAAATCTCTCAGTAATTTTCTGTCTATAAAAAAGAGGAAGCTTTAAAAATTATGAAAAATTAAAGCTTCCTCTTACTTATTTTTATCCAATATCAATATTTAATTGGGATTCCATATCATTTTGGTGTGTTTTTCCTACTGAATCCATTGCTTTTATAAACTCTGTTGAAATTTCTGAATTTTTTGCCTCACCACCATAGGCACTTTTAATCTGGTTGGCAGTTTCTGAAATTTCATTGGAAGATGAGACAACTGCTGTTATAGTATGGCTTGTCTTAACTGAATTATCTCTTATCGCGGCAGCGCGCTCACCTCTGGCATCCATTTCTTCGTTGTAATCATAAGGACTTATTATTCCATTCAGGTACATTCGTCTAAGTTCCTGATTACTTATTCCCTTAAAACTGGTAAGCCTGGACTCGAAACTATCAAGCGCTGAAGTGGTTTCTTCTGAAGCTTGAGTCTCACTGTTATCTGAACTCTCGGAGCTTATCTTGATCCGTACTACATAACCATCATTCAGATCACTGCTGCCTTCCGGACTTATCTCAAGCGTATCTCCATCTTCTGATTTATCAGATATATTAGATAGCTTATCATCTTTATTATCTTTTTTTTCTTCTAATTTCTCAGCAATAAGGTCCGAAACAGTTGTTTCTATTTTTGAGATATTATTTTCTTTATTAGTGATTGCCTCAGTAATCTTTGACGAAGAAGAATCATTACTACTGCTTATTTTTTCAACAGGTGAATAAGCAGGATTTGTTGCAGAAGCAGTGGTATTCGTCACGCTATTAATTTGAATATTATCCATAACATACTCCTTTACTGTAAAAAGCTTATTCAGCCAGATCAATATTTTATAAATTTATCTAAGAATGTTTGTTTCAAACTATATAATCTATATCTATTGTATACTAAATGAGAGAAAAAATCCATATAATTTTGAATATTGTATACACTATTTGTAGATTTTCGAAAACTTTTATAAATTTTTATCTTATATCATAGTTATATATATTTACTGGGATTTTCACAGCTTGTAATAAAATAAATATTTGCAGTTTCACAGTGCAGTCAGAAAGAAATATCTTGTATTTTTTTTGAATCATTAACAAAAATAATTGTTAGAATCAATCATTTATGCTACGATTTAAACAATAATTTGCAAGGAGATTGGTTATGGCCAATGGCTTAATTGAAGATTCATACATACTTGAGAATTTTGACAAAGCACTCAACGATCATTATATAAAAGTATATTATCAGCCTGTTGTACGCACAATTTCCAGAAAATTTTGCGGATTTGAAGCGCTGGCAAGATGGGAGGATCCGGATAAAGGTTTATTAAGTCCGGCTTCTTTTATTGGTGTACTCGAAAATAACAACCTTATACATTTATTGGATAGTTATATTATCAACGAAATCTGTCATGATCTTCGTTATATAATCAACAATTCTCATCCGATCTTACCTGTTTCTTTTAATATCTCCAGACTTGATTTTGAATCTTGTGATATGTTTTCAACTGTAGATGATGCTGTAAATAAGTATGCTATACCAAAGGATCTTATTAATATTGAAATAACTGAAACAGCTATAAATGCGGATAACCAGCTTGTTATTGCTATAATTGATAAATTTAAGAGTGCCGGTTATCAGGTTTGGATGGATGATTTTGGAAATGGGTATTCTTCACTTAACGCCTTAAAAGACTTTAATTTTGATACCTTAAAGATTGATATGAAGTTTTTATCAGATTTAAGGCCCAGATCACGTGCTATAATACGCGCTGTTGTGGAGATGTCAAAAAATATAGGAATGAAAACTCTGGCTGAAGGAGTAGAAACAGAAGAGCAGTATGAATTTTTAAAATATATTGGCTGTGAAAATGTTCAGGGATATTTGTTTTCAAAACCAAAACCTTTCAATGAACTACTTAAAGAATTACTTGATTATCCTTCAATATCAGAGGGATTATGGGAAAGAAAATATTATGATTCGATTGGTAATGTAAATGTATTAAGTTCCGCTCCGTTTACATTTTACAAGGATGATAATTCTTATGGCTTGAAAGAGCTTGATTCCATACCGCTTACAATCATAGAGATCAGCGAACATGGCTTCGATATATTATATGAAAATGATGCTTTTAAGGCAGAAATTAAAACCATAGGATTAGTATATCAAAAAGAAGAAATAATTGAATTTATAAAAAAGAATCTGATAGTTGGCAATAGAGTTGCGACTTTGTTTGCCAAAACCAGGGTTACCGGTCATGAAGAAATAACTTTTGCTGAAAACGGGCAGTATTTTATCCTGAGAACACAGCTAATAGCCAATGAAGAGACAAGATATGCCGTTCTTTTTTCTTTCCAGAATCTTACAAGGAGCGATGCAAGCAGGCATGACAGACTGGATTCTCTTTTAAGAAATATTTATTCTATTTATGATAGCGTATACATATTTGATCTGGCAAAAAATATAGTTGAGATTCCTTATCTTGCAAATAACGGAGCCAGTCTGCAGCATACGAGTGTAAAAACGATAGACACTATCGAAGAGTTTACAGATACTTTTATAAAAAATCAGATTTATCCGAATGATTATCATGATCTTATAAAATTTTTGGATTTTAAGGATATACGTTCGCGAATTCATAATAGCGGCAGAAATTTTCTCAATAAATACGTCAGAGTCATTGATATTAAAGGAGAGTATCAATGGAAGATCTGTATAGCAACAATTGCGGGAAAAGATGAGATTTTGATCCTTTTAAGAAATGCTGATTCAAATGTTGTATCATTGCTTAATCAGAATAATGATAAATCTGAATTAGAAAATTCATCTGAAATAAGCGATAGTATCTTGTGGCAGAGTCTTATTGAAAATTCATCTATTGGAATCTTCTGGAAAGATAAAGACAGAAAATTCCTCGGAGCAAACAGAACATTTCTTGATTACTATGGTATGGACAATATTGACCGCATCCTAAATAAGAATGACGAGGAAGTTGGCTGGCATGTAGAGCCGGGACCTTATAAAGAAGATGAAGAAAGAGTGATCAAGGAGGGCTTTGTAACGCATGAAGTTCCCGGACATTGTATAATCAGAGGTATTGAGCGAAATATTATTGCCAGTAAAATGCCTGTTTACAAAAATGGCTCTATAGTTGGTCTGGTTGGATATTTTAAGGATGTTACAGATCTTAATGAAGAGAAAAAGAAAAAAGATGCTAATATTATTGATAATCTGACCGGATTAATGAACGTGAGAGGTATGATGCTTGAATTGCTTAGATTCAGCGATGCCTTTGAATTCAACGAGCAGGATTTTGCGATTATTTCATTAAAGGTCAGTAATTTTGATGAAGTAAAAAAATATCTGGGACAGAATATATCAAAGATTATTGTTCAGAAAATGGCAAACGTCTTGATCAAGTCATTTGGAAATTCGGCAACAATCGGCAGATTTACAGGTGATGAATTTATAATTGTTTTTCAATTTACTGATGAAATTGAGGTTGAAAAAACGAAAAACAATATTCTCGAAAGAATTTCCGGAATTCATTCAGCTAATGGTAATTCATGTACGCTTTATCCCGTAGCCGGCAAAGCCATATACTCCAAATTCATGAATGTTGAAGAGACAATAAAAGCTTCACAGCAGGACCGTTATCAGGCCATGTTGGAGTCAATGACCAATGCTCGCAGCAAAAAGTAACTTGTGAGAGTATATATCTATTTGTTCGCATAATATAAATTTTACGAACATTTATATATAAAAAACAATATATAATAATATATACGTAAATAAATCAGGCTTGGTCGACATAATTTCTTTATGTTAACCAAGCCTGATTTTTATTTATTTTATTCAGTTAACCGCTTCTTCTTTAATTTCTATTTTTTTATAACTTGCCATGAATGATGAAATGATCGTCATTAAAAATGCTGCAAAGCATATTCCTATTCCGATAAATGCTCCTGTCAGATCTGCAAGGTTTTGTTCACTCATTTCGAATGTCATTATAGATGCCGCTCCATAAACCCTGCTTCCGATAAATGTTATCAGACATACCGTAATTGATACACCGCTTATCACAATAGCTGCATCAGCCAGCTTTCTTTTTTCATCATCAGCCGAATATTTAAGGTAAATTGCCTCACTGATAACTGCCAGAATTCCTCCGGCAATTATCAATGGATTCAAACCGCTTTTTGAAAAATATGCTGTCTGACAGTTAATAATGTATACAATCAGTGCAATTATAGTCATCACGCCTGAAGCTGCTGTGAGATAAAAACCTGCTGCTTTTTTCATATCAGAACCTCTTCTTTCCTTATTTCTTCAACGATTATATTGCTTTTTTTGCCGCTTTTCATATAGAAATATGCAAATAGGATCATTAATAATGCAAAGAATATCTTAACCGCTATAAGGGCATTGTCATACCAGGTATTTACGCTGACAATCTTTGAGCTTATTCCAAGTCCATCCATTGCATTTGAATTTGCAAGTGCGTAATTCTGATAACGCATTACTGTTTTAAGATCATTCATCAGTGTCGCATCTTTACTTACATTTTCCTCTGTCCAGTAGCTCCATTTTGAGGAAACAGCTTCCATTTTATTGTCACCGGTATTGCAGGTCATTGTAATTCCGCAATGTACTGCGTCCTTAAGCGATGTATAGAAAGGATCCTGGATAAAGTCCTCACTCATAAGGCCTTTGAATCCCCATTCTCCACGAAGAATATTCATCATAAGTCCATAATGTGCATTATCTGCTGTAACGCCAACACGGTTATAAGCTGTCATGATTCCAAGTTCACCGGCGTCTTCAATTGCCGACTGCATTGCTCTGAGTTCGCCTTCTCTGGCTTTCTGCTCAGTCATAAATACCGAAATACCTGTTCTGTTTATCTCTGTATCATTGAAGGCAAAGTGTTTCTCAGCTATGATACATCCATACTCGTTTCCGCCCTTGACAAATGCAGCGCCCTGGAAGGCTGTTAAAATCGGATCTTCTGAATAATATTCATGATTTCTTGCATTATAAGGTACACGATGCAGGTTTGTTCCTGCGCCCCAGAGGATCGTTGTATTTGCCCAAATTGAGTAATTTCCGCAGATTTTTCCGTATTCGTAA
>JAIKZC010000441.1 GCA_024682575.1 Lachnospiraceae bacterium
CGGGATCCAGCTTATCCTGGATAGAGGATAGAGACGCGGATGTAAGAAAGATCTCGTCGCCGGTCACTATTCTGCAGATGCCATCGGTACGTTCTATCATTATGATATCCTTAGTATCTATGAGGTTTATCTCTTCCTTGCCACGAATAACCAGCTTCTCATAACCGGTCTCTGTTTTAGCCACATTAGAACCAGCAGCATCCCCGGACGTCATACTCTTTATTTTGCCAAGTGTCTTACCAATCCTCTCCAGATTAAATGGTTTTACAAGATAATCAAAAGCATATATTTCAAAGGCATTAGCCATATACTCGCTGTGAGCTGTTGCAAAAATGATCTTCACCTTGGGATCCACTTCGGTGATGGCCTTGGCACAGTCAAGGCCGCTTTCACCCGCAAGATCTATGTCCATGAAAACAGCATCAGGGCGAAGTCTGATAAAGTCGCTGATAGCTGTAGCAAAATTCCCGCATGAGGACACAACTTCACAGTCAGAAGTCTTCTCTATCATCTTCTTTAGAATATTCCTTATCTGCTCCTCGTCCTCAACTACCATTACTCTTATCATATCTTCGCCCCTTAATAGTTCTTTTCCGGATTACCCGGTAAGCTTAGTTCTTGTCCTTCTTAGTCTCGACATATTCAGCAATACTGTTTCCGATGTCGTTTTTCATCTTGGTATCTGCCTGAACGTTCTTAAGATTGTAGTAATCAAGCACTCCAAGATTACCTGACCTGAGAGCTTCTGCCATCGCTCTTGGAATATCTGCTTCCGCCTTAACAACTTCTGCCTTCATCTCCTGTTCAAGAGCTACCGCCATTGCCCTTCTCTCCTCTGCCTTGGCCTGTGCAATCTTGGTGTTGGCCTCTGCCTGAAGACTCTGCAAGTTAGCACCGATGTTTCTTCCAATGTCGATATCAGCAATATCAATGGACATGATCTCATAAGCTGTACCGGAATCAAGTCCCTTTTCGAGAACGACTTTGGAAATATCATCGGGATTTTCAAGAACACTGCTATGCGTTGTAGCCGATCCAACAGTAGTTACGATACCTTCTCCTACTCTTGCCAGCACAGTTGCCTCTCCGGCGCCACCGATAAGCTGATCAATATTGGTCCTGACAGTCACACGGGCTTTAACAAGAAGCTCAATACCGTCTTTTGCAACAGCTGAGATCTGAGGCGTCTCAATAACTTTCGGGGTTACGCTCATTGTTACCGCTTCAAAAACGTCACGTCCCGCAAGATCAATTGCCGATGCCTGCTCAAAAGATAGGTTCATGCTGGCTCTTTCTGCTGCAATAAGAGCATTTACCACACTGTCTACGTTTCCGCCTGCAAGATAGTGCGCTTCAAGCTGATTGGCTGTCACATTGATGCCCGCTTTTGTCGCCTTGATAAGAGGGCTTACTATCTTGGCAGGTCTTACCCTTCTAAGCTTCATTCCCACCAGGGAAAAGATACTTATCTTTACTCCGCTGGCTACTGCCGAAATCCACATTCCTACCGGGATTATCGCAAAAAATGCAACTACTAATATGATTACAATTGCCGCTATTATTATAGGTGCCATCATTTTATTTCTCCTCCTCGACCATTATTCTGTTGTTTTTTACTTCTGTAATTACAAGGGATGAATCCTTTTTTATATAATAGTTTTTAGAAAGAATATCAAACTTAACGCCATCAAATTCGCCCTTTCCGGCAGGCTTTAAATCTGTTATGGCGATACCTCTTTTCCCGATAAGGTATTCCATATCCTTCTCATCGATAAACAGGTTCTTGCCCTGCAGATCCTCATCTAGCTTGATTGGTGATTTTATCTTTTTTGAACTGAATATCACAATGCTTATCACCAGCATAACTGCTATGATGACAATAGCGATAACGCCCACGATCACTCGTTCCTGAACATTTCTTCCGGTTAGGAATATTCCGGCCGCTGTAAAAATGATACCGGCTATCCCGGGAAATCCAAAGCCCGGCATATAGAACTCGACACCTATCAGAAGTATTCCTATTATCAGGACTATCACTCCCAATATCTGAACTGCTCCCATCATAATTCTCCTTTTCCAAAGCTTACTGTAAAGACAGTCTCTTCGTCATCTGACGATAACTCAATGTCTCCACCGCTCTTATTCAATATTTCGGATACGATTGTGAGCCCCATTCCATGGCCCTCTTCCTTCCTGGTGGAAAATCCCTTTTTAAAAATATTCTCTCTTATACTCTCCGGGATCTTTGGACCATTATCCTCCACACTGAAGATGTACCTATCGGCAGTTTCTGTAATGTTCACTCTTAGTTTCTTTTCCTCTCCTTCAAAGTCTTCAAGCGCCTTAACCGCATTGTCTATGAGATTGGAAAGAACCTTACACAGCTCCCAGTCTTCTATGCCAAGCTTTTTCAGATCGGATTTAACTTCAATCAAAAACTCAATTCCCTTTGCTTCCGCTTCCGCCGACTTGGCAGCTAGGAGCGCATTTATCGCAGGCTTAGACGTCTTTACAGCTTTTCCTGTCTTTAACAGCTCCTTGTAAACTTTTCTGAGGTATGCATTCATCTCCTCATATTCCTCAAGCTCCATCAGACCATACACAATCTGAAGATGGTTAAGGTAATCATGTCTGTCCATTCTGAGTTTGTCATTCAGCCTGCACAGGTTATCGATGCTTTCGCGAAGAGCATCGTTCCTGGCTATCAGCTTCATATAGTTCCTTATCAGAAAGGCAATGCAGCCTATGAGTATTACTGCCAATGTGACACTTAAGATAAAATATAAATGTGTATCTCTCACAACCGCCTCCGTTTTCTATATACTCATGTTAGCATCGTCGGATTTTCCATCAATCCATATCTTCTCAATTATACAAAAAACAGACTGAAATGACATTTATACTACGTAGCCAATCATCGCCAGCATCTCATATTATTAAAACCCCCGAATTCGAGAGTTTTAAAGATATAGACATTTAGCTCATCATTTCAGTTCTTCAATGAAATTCAGCATCCTCTGTGTTACCAACTCATCGCGTGTCATTGAGCGTAATTCCTGTTTCTTCTGAAAGTTCTCGCCGTGCAATTCCAGAGTCTTAAGACCAATATAGTTATCGACGATATACACGCTTTTCTTGGCTGATTTATAGATTTTTGTATATGCTACATCTGCTTCAATCTTCTGACCGTCAAGTATCAGAAAATGCTTATATGTATCCGGATAAACAAAGTTTGCCATTACCTTTTTCAAATCGTCCTTTGTTGCCATATTCTTTCTTATATCTTCTATATCAGCGGAATTCTTGGCAGTCTGAACAGATAATCTTATTATCTCCTTTGCACCAATAAGTTCATTATTTTCAACTATATAGTCTTTCATGGCTTTGAAAGTTCGTATAAGTGCCTTGGATTGTGTAGCCGCCAATTCTCCATCCAGAACAGTCATAAGCATGTATATGCCCTGTTCAGTATACACATTAGGCAACGCACGACTTTTGGGGCTGATATTTGCGGTCAAATATTTTGACCGCAAATCAACTCTGCAATAAAGCATAACATAAATGTATACTTTTTGAAGTTTGTATTGTCATTTTATTGTCAAGAGTGACAAGATGATTCTAACAATGTCTCGCTCATGCATCACCCACGTTTTCAAAAAAAGCTTACCGCATTTTCATCCATTTCTTTCACAGTACTGAAGTATTTAAAACTATTATCAGCTTCCTGCCTGTCAAAGACGAAATTGCCATGTTCTGCCACCCATTTTGACACATCATAGAACAGCCGGCACATAGATTCCACGGCGCTCCACATGTCGTTTACATCGGTGCCGCAATAAGTGTCCAGATACTTCTGCCACTCTTCCTC
>JAIKZC010000121.1 GCA_024682575.1 Lachnospiraceae bacterium
TCAGTTGGTTAGAGCGCCGCCCTGTCACGGCGGAGGCCGTCGGTTCAAGTCCGTCCTGGGTCGTTCGTGGGATCTTAGCTCAGCTGGGAGAGCATCTGCCTTACAAGCAGAGGGTCACAGGTTCGAGCCCTGTAGGTCCCATCAATTATGAACGTAATATAAGAAAAGCTGTCTGAAATCAGGCAGCTTTTCTTATTATCCCTTAAATAAAGTGCTTAAAATACCTCTGCATAATTGCGCGCCTATATTTCCACCAAGAGTTTTTCCAAAGTTTCCAAAGTTTTTACCTACAGTTTTACCAGCTTCACGTCCAACTGTTCCAGCAATTGTATTACCTACTGATTTTATAACTTTATTTTCGGATTTTTTCTTTTTAGAGTTAACTTTTTCGTTACTTTGAAGTTCTTTAATTTCTTTTTCTTTAAGTCCAATACGCTCTAATAATTCATATGCGGAGTCTGGATCAACTGATGCATGATATTTTGAGTAAAGAAGACTTTCTTTTATATGTTTACTACGTATATCATCATTTATGCTTCCAATTTGAGATTGAGGCGGGAGAATATTTCCTTTTTCTACAATGCTTGGGCTTCCATTTTCCTGTAATAAAGAAATAGCAGCTTCTCCGGTTCCTAAAGATTCTATTAGTTTGGTAGTATCAAATGCAGGATTTTCTCT
Source organism: Lachnospiraceae bacterium (assembly GCA_024682575.1). Taxonomy (GTDB): domain Bacteria; phylum Bacillota; class Clostridia; order Lachnospirales; family Lachnospiraceae; genus NK4A144. Next base: position 679 of record JAIKZC010000121.1, read on the forward strand.
GAAAGATTCAGCAACGGCCTTAACAGATTTACGATCTGCAGGAGTATAAGCATGCAGTGTATGTTGTATTTTATTTCCTAGTTGAGCTAAAACTCCGTCCGGAATGTCTCTTGGATTCTGAGTAATAAAGTATATTCCAACACCCTTTGATCGTATCAGTTTAACAAGCTGCTCTATCTTTTCTAAAAGAATTTTTGGCGAATCCTTAAATAATAGATGTGCTTCATCGAAAAAGAATACCATTTTGGGCTTAGATAGATCTCCAACTTCAGGAAGTGTTTCGAAAAGTTCTGACATCAGCCATAATAGAAATATAGAATATAGAGTAGAATTATTAATAAGACTGCTACTATCTAAAATATGTATAGTTCCTCGACCATTAGTATCCAAACTCAACCAATCACGGATATCTAATGCAGGCTCAGAAAAATATTCCTCAGCTCCAGTCATTTCAATGGCTACAATAGCTCTTATGATGGCGGAAACAGAGACTTTACTTATATTTCCATATGAAGCTGCATATTCTTTATTATGCTCTGCAACATAATTAAGCATAGCTTTTAAATCTTTGGTATCAATTAATGCCAGAGATTCATCATCTGCAATTTTAAATATTATAGTGAGTATATCTGATTGAAGATCATTGAGACCGAGTATTCTTGATAAAAGAACTGGGCCCATTTCTGTAATGGTAGTACGTGCAGGGATCCCTTGTTTTCCGAATAGATCCCAAAAAACAGTAGGATATGACTGAAAATGGAAGTTGTTTTCGTCTAATTTAAATTTCTTTATACGTTCTTTCATATCTTCGGTTTCACTGCCAGGATTTATCATTCCTGCTATGTCACCTTTTACATCAGCTAAGAACACCGGAACTCCAAGATCTGAAAATGACTCTGCCAGAACCTTAAGAGTAATAGTTTTTCCACTTCCGGTAGCTCCAGCAATAAGACCATGTCTATTTGCCATCTGTGGTAATAAAAATATTTCGTCTCCAGAATCAGTATTTGCAATCCAAATTTTATTATCTTTAATCATTTTTCATCCCCCAGAACCCTTATTTTGATTATTATAACATATAGAAATAATATATTTATAATAATTGTGCAATATAAAATGTCTGATAATATAATTATATAATATTTAATGACACAATTTTGATTTGTATAATTTTACCTAAAAAATACTTTTAATTCTTTCATGTTTACAATTATTTAACAAAATATATATTGAAAAAGATGCTCTAACTGTAGTACAATAATTGCGTTTGTTATGTTAATAACTTAACAAGAAATCTAATTGATAAAAATTTACTCATTTAAGGAGGAATTTTACTATGGCTCGTTTTACATTACCAAGAGATGTCTATCATGGAAAAAACGCTCTTGAAGCTCTTAAAAGCTTCAAAGGAAAGAAGGCTATTGTCTGCACAGGTGGCGGATCAATGAAAAGGGGCGGTTTTTTACAGAAGGTTGAGGATTACTTGAAGGAAGCTGGAATGGAAGTTAAGCTTTTTGAAGGAATTGAGTCTGATCCATCGGTTGAAACAGTTATGAAAGGCGCTGCTGTAATGCAGGAGTATGAGCCTGACTGGATAGTTGCAATTGGTGGAGGTTCCCCTATAGATGCTGCAAAAGCAATGTGGATCAAATATGAATATCCTGACTGCACTTTTGAAGACATGTGTAAGGTATTCGGTATTCCGGAACTCAGAAAGAAAGCTCATTTCTGTGCAATTTCTTCAACTTCAGGAACTGCAACTGAAGTAACTGCATTTTCGATCATTACAGACTATCAGAAGGGTATTAAATATCCGATAGCTGATTTCGAGATCACACCTGATGTTGCAATTGTTGATCCTGAGCTTGCAGAGACAATGCCTAAGAAACTAATTGCCCATACAGGTATGGATGCAATGACACATGCTATAGAAGCTTATGTTTCAACAGCAAATTGTGACTATACAGATGCACTTGCAATCCATGCCATTGAAATGATTCAGGCAGATCTTGTAAAATCCTATAATGGAGATCTGGAGGCAAGACACAGAATGCATAATGCACAGTGTCTCGCAGGTATGGCCTTCAGCAATGCATTGCTTGGAATAGTTCATTCTATGGCTCATAAGACTGGTGCTGTTTTTGCAGATCAGGGCGCTCATATTATTCATGGCGCTGCAAATGCAATGTATTTGCCTAAGGTAATTGCCTTTAATGCTAAGGATGAGACTGCCAAGAAACGTTATGGCGTTATTGCAGATTATATGCATTTAGGTGGAAACTCAGACGATGAAAAGGTTGCTCTTTTGATAAAATATCTCAGAGGAATGAATGATGATCTTAACATCCCTCACTGCATAGCACATTATGGAAATGATGGACTTCCTGCAGATACAGGATTCGTAAGTGAAGATATATTCAAAGAAAGACTTCATGATATAGCCGCCAATGCTATTCTCGATGCCTGCACCGGTTCTAACCCGAGACAGCCCAGTCAGGAAGAAATGGAAAAGCTTCTTACATGCTGCTACAATGATGCAGAAGTAGATTTCTGATAAAATTTTTATTTAAAATCTATATTAAATTAATGTTATTAGCCCCTCTGCTTTATGCAGAGGGGTTTTTATGTATAGTATGTATAATACTTTGTAAATTACAGGAAGCCGTAGTAAATACAGTTTTCTTTATGCTAATGTAAAAAATCATGCAAACAAGCCCATGTCACATCCGCATTTAAATGACTTGTTATTATGATTTTTAAGGATTTATGCTAAAAATCTATAGTTCATTATATATTATAAAAACCTGTATTTTATTTGACATTGATAAGTCATAAGCGATATAATGCACATAGTTTGCAAAACTACATGCATTAGAAATAAAAACTAAAATTAAGGATATATAATAGAAAATGAACAGAACCTATGATGATACTATGTTCAGAGAAAATTTCGAGCATAGTTATACCTGGCTTAATGGTTTTATGCGAAATTCAAGACGTTATTCAAACTGTTATGCCATGTTTGACCCGGCTACTAATAGAAACTGGACTTACGCTGAACTCGACAAAGAAACAAATCGTTTTGCACACGCTTTAAGAGCGGATGGCATCGAAAAAAATGATGTCGTTCTGGGCATTCTTATGAACTGCCCAGAATTTGTATTTAGTTATATAGGTCCAAGAAAGATAGGCGCGATATATAATCCAACAAATTTCAACCTTTCTTCAGGAGAGATGGCTTTACTTATTGAGCACAATAAACCAAAAGTAGTTATTTACTCTGCAGAAGTTAAAGACATGACCTGTAAAGCTCTTGAAATGAGTAAATTTAAACCATTAAGAGTTATTATTGCTGATAATTTAAAAAATATTCCTGTTCCTGATGGTCATATAAGTTATGAGGATTATATTTCAAACAAAAGTGAAGAAATGCCTGAAATGGATTTTACACCTCATATATATGATGAAGTTATCCGCATGTGTACCAGTGGAACAACATCTCTTCCGAAAAGTGTTCCAATAAACGATATAAATGAAGTGCTTACAGCTCATGATTTTATAATGCATTTTGAAATGAACCGTAAAAGTGTTTCAATGAATCTTACTCCTTGGTTTCACAG
>JAIKZC010000123.1 GCA_024682575.1 Lachnospiraceae bacterium
AAATTCTTAAAGCTGCTGAAGGAGCCAGTTCTGCTTGCCGATACATTCGATCAGATCAAGCTGTGCCTCTCCCCAGAACATATCCTCTTCTTCATCCTGATAATATGCTTTAAGAATATCAAAGGTTGTGTAATCATCTCGTGAAAGCTCAGTGATTTCTTTAAGCCATGCGAGACCTTTCTTTGATACTTCAAGATCGTATTTAACCCATTCAACCGGATCTTTATATACAGGAGCCTCTTTCTTAGCTTCAAGCTTTACTTCGCATCCAAGATCAAGTAATCTGTCAGTACATTTATCTACCCAGCCTCTTTCTTCTGTAGCATGCTCTGCATATCTTTCTGCCAGCTTTGTAAACCCTTCACTTGCAAAAATCCTGGACTGTAAAGCATGTCCATCTGCCTGCTGTGCAAGATCTGTTACTATGATCTGCAATCCCTCAATTACCTTTTCTTTTGCCATGATATACCTCCATAATTTATTATTCTCCACATATGCCATAAGCTTATCTGCCATATACTTATTGTAATAAACATATGTAATTTAAATATAAATGTTTATGGAGGAGCATTCAATTCATAATCCTATGCAGATCATCTCATTATGAGATAATTTAAGGAGCTTTATCTCATTCCTCTATTTCCAGTACATTTCTGAGGATTTCTGGCATTGAAAGATCATATATTCTGGCCATAGCTTCCGGATCAGCATCATATTTTCCATCAAGTCTGTCAATAGTTATCCTTACGGTTCCTGAACAGTACATTTCCAGTACTCTCATTAAATCATCACTGATTTCTGCTGAATTTTTTTTCAAATATTCAGTAATAAATCTGACATTTACATCAGTCATATATTTTTCAAAGGAGTATCTGCCACTTGTATGTTTAAAAAGATTCAGCAAATAATTTTTATTATCAAGATTGTAGCTGGCACTCTCTAAAAAGGCTTCTTTCCAGGTATGTCCTTCACTTCCTATCCTGCCTATATTCTTCTCTACCTGGCTGGAATAATTCCATGCGATCAGATCATACTTATCTTTGAACTGCCTATAGAATGTTGCCGTAGAATATCCGCAGTTATCGGCAATATCTTTAATTGTGATTTTCTCTATGTCCTTTTCAGATGCAAGTTCCATGAAGGACTCCGCCAGGATCTCTTTTGCTGTTTTTCTTTTCATATTTTTTCTCAATTAATTTAATTTGACATTATTCTAAATAAAGGTTGAAGCTGCTCAAATCTAATTTATCAGCAGCAGCAAAAATATATTGTCTATATTCTAAAACTTTTTAAAAAGTAATTATTTTTATTATATTATTTTATAAGTATGTATTTTTGTCAATTCATTACAGGAATCCGCATTTACTAAGGGATCCATTTGTAAACGCAACATAAGTTATAAACAAGTTTGCGGGATTTTTGAGGCTTTACATCAATATTTCTAGATACAAATTATATGAGCCTTAAAGAACGTCTCCGGAGCTCATATGAAATTCAATGCATAAATAATCTTCTGTATTATTTTCAATTGAACCCATTATCTGATGAATATATACATCTCCATCAGGATAATATCCCATTGTTTCCATTTTTTTAATAATATCTGCTATATCGTTGTATCCTAGCTTACTTCCCTTTTTATGACTTAAAATGGTTCTGTAAAACTTATGACATGGTATAAATTCAAGCTCATTTTTTAATTCGTTGAAAAATAAAGATAAAAGCAATACATGTTCTTCTGGCCAGTCATTATTATGCAGATTGGCTTTTTTTATCCTAAAAACCGACTTTGCCACACCTCCATTTTCAGCCAAATATCTATGTACATTAATGATACTGTCATCATTTATAGGATAACAATAAAGGTCAGGTCTTTCTCCTATTTCAAAAGAAATATCATTTTTAACCATCTTAAAAAGTTCTACCATGTCAACTGCATTAGTAATTCTTGAATGCAACCATAATTCTTCATTTTTCAACTTTTTGATGGATTCTTCAAGTTCAGAAGCTGCATCATTAATACTGTGCTCTCTTATGAGCTTCGAGATGGTTTTTAAGGACATTCCCATCGAATTATATTCATGTATCATAACTATCATATTCAGGTCATATTCATTATATATACGATAATTATTCTGTTTATTGCGTGAAGGTTCGATCAGTCCTTTTTTTTCATAGAAACGTATCATATCCTTTGATACTCCTGTTCTTTTACTGGCTTCAAGTATATTCATGATTAAATGCTCCCTCCTTTTTCAAATAGTCAATGATATACTAGATTAAAAACTACGTTATTCTATAAGTTAATTCTAAATTAAAGACTTACAAGCTTGACATTAGAACTGTTCTAACCTTTATTATAATAATAAGTTAAAAAAATAACAATTTATATTTATCAGGAGGAAGTAATGAAAAAAACTGCATTAACTATAGTTTCCATGCTTACTGCTGTATCAATGACAGCCTGCGGCAGTACATCAAATTCCGGATCTACAGCTTCCGGATCAGATTCTGCTTCATCTGCCGGAAAATATACAGCTGGTAGTTATACAGGTGAATCACAGGGACACGGAGGTACCATTAAGGTTACAGCAGACTTTACAGAGGATGCTATCTCTAATGTTTCTCTTGATCTCTCTGTAGAAACAGAATCGATCGGCCAGGCAGCCGCAGATACACTCATCAAGGAGATCATGGACGCCCAGTCAGCGGATATTGATGCTGTTTCCGGTGCAACAGAAACAACAGATGCCGTTAAAAGAGCTCTCCAGTCTGCAATAGACCAGGCAAGCGCTTCTGATGTCTCTGACGCTTCCAGTGAAAAAACAGCATTAAAAGACGGGACATATACAGCATCAGCTACATCTTTTGGCTTCACAGGAGATATGACCGGTGATGTGACAATCAAAGATGGAAAAATTACAGATATAAAGATCACTGAAGAAACAGATTCAGCTACAGGACAGTGGTTCAAAACTGCTGAAAAAATTCTCATTCCCAGAATTATCGATGCACAGTCTATCGGTGTAGATGCCGTATCCGGTGCAACCACCTCTTCAGGTGCAATAAAAAAAATAGTTGCAGAAGCAATTGACGCTGCCGGCGGCGATTCAAACCAGTGGTATGACGCTGTTGAAAAATCCACAGAAACTAAAAAACTCGAAGGCTATGATGTTATCGTTGTTGGCTTAGGAGGTTCAGGTATCCTCTCATACTGCGCTGCTGCACAGGCAGGAGCTTCTGTATTTGGTATTGAGCAGGCTGCCGCAATTGGCGGTAACTCAGCATCCGTATACGGTCCTATGGCGATAAATTCTAAAAATCTTGCTGAAAAATACAATGACGGTAAAGATTATATCGATGCCGATGATGTATACAAAACATGGATTGATTATGTAGGCACCGAAGAAAAAGGTGACATCATTAGAAAGGCTATTGATGAGTCCGGTACTGCCCTTGACTATTATATGGATAATTTTGATTTTGAGTTTGACGGTATGGAAGGCGGACTTATAGGATCTTTCGTTCGTACTGATTGGGACAAAGAATGGACAGTTTATACCGCTGATGAAAACAACAGCAAATGGTATGTTCTCGGCCCCGATCATACATATCAGTTCACTCATGCAATGGATAAAGCAAAAGCTATGAATGAAAAAAATGATTATATGCTTGAGCTTAAAGGTGAGGAACTTATAACAGATGACAATGACAATGTTATCGGTGTAAGATGCAGCTATTATGATGGTACAACCTATGAAATATATGGTAAAACCGTAATACTTGCTACAGGCGGTTTCGTCGGAAATAAAGAAATGATGGAGGAATATCTCGGTTCTTCCGTAAATGTTATTGGAACCACGCTTGCTCAGGGTGATGGTATTAAAATGGGTCAGTCTGTAGGAGGAAGCACTTATGCTATGGGTACCTTGCCTATGATACATATTTCACAGGTACCTCACATAATCAGAACAGACGAGCTTACAGCAGACCAGAAAGCTATTCTTTCCGCACTTGCGGTTACCACAGATGCTCCTGAGATCACAACAACAGGTGAAAAATGGGGCGGCGAAGATGCCTCTGGAACAGATGAATCTACAGGTCTCACAGTTGGTATTGCATATGCACCTGATTTTATGTACTACACAGTATGGAGCCAGGAAGATATCGACAATATCCGTACAAACGGCCTTTCAAAAACAACCTCAGAGGCTGTAGTAAACTTTGTAGGAAATGGTGGAACACTTCCCGAAGCAGGTACTCCAGTTGAAGATATTGATACTATTCTTTCTGTAGGTGAAGATTTCGATAATGTTCTTTCAGGAACTCCAAAAGAACTTGCATCCAAAATGGAAGTTGATGCTGATAAGCTTGCTGAAAGCCTTGGTGTTGATGCAGACAGCTCTGATAAATTTTACCTCGTTGCCTGCTCAGGCTGGTCATATGGTACAGTTGGTTCACTTGATATCGATGCAAACATGAATGTTCTTAAAGAAGATGGAACTCCTATAAAGAATCTCTTTGCTGTAGGACAGGATTCAGAAGGTGTTTGCAACGCTGATGGTAAGGCTTACAGCCCATGGGGTGGACAGGCACAGTCCTGGACATTCGTATCCGGTAAAAATGCCGGAGAAAACGCAGCTATAGTTGCCGCTGAAAAATAACTATCTACATAATAAAGCCCGGGCAAATCACCCGGGCTTTATTTATAACTAAATCACTTATCAACTTTTCTCTTTTCGTAATCCTCTATATACTGACATATCAGATTTACAGTTCCATCAATTCCAAGTACAGAACTGTCAATTGCCAGATCATAAGTATCTACATGTCCCCATCTCTTCGATGAGTAGTAATCATAATAACTTTTTCTCTGTTTATCTTTCTTTCTGATGAATTCCTTAGCCTTTTCCGGTGATGTAATATCATCAAAACGTTTCATTATACGTTCTACTTTATCTTCAAGTTTTGAATAAATGAAAAGATTTAATACATTATCAAAATCCTGTAACGCATAATCAGCGCATCTTCCAACTATTACACATGGTCCCTCTGCTGCTATTTTCTTTATTGTATCAAACTGAGCAAGAAAAACCTTGTGCGATACCGGCATATCCACATATGTCGAATTGGTATAACCAAAAGAATATGTGTCCATAACTAAATTATAAAGAAATGAACTTGTAGGTCTTTCATCGTGATTTTCAAAGACCTCTTCACATAATCCACTGTCTTTAGCAGCTTTCGTCAGCAATTCTTTATCGTAACATTTAATATTAAAGTGCTCTGCAAGCTTTTCCCCGATTTCACGTCCACCTGAACCAAACTGTCTTCCTATCGTAATAACTGTTTTCATGCGGATGCCATCCTTTCCCGAATAGAAAATATTTACAAAAGATATCCTCTAAATTTAACTATATTATAACATATAGCCAATTTTTATGCACCTGCAATATTAAACTATTAAACTATCAGGATTTTATAAGATAAATTGTAATTTCTGTTGTATTGTAATAAAAACATTTTTTAATATACCAATTCCAAATAATAATCGTATAAACAATTGTCAAACAGTTAATGAAACTCAGGAGGAAAGTAAATTATGAAAAATATCACAAAATTCTTAACTATAGTAACTATGGTAGCTGCAATGTTATTTATTTATATTAATCCTGTAAAAGCTGAAGCAGCTAACAAAATAGTAGGTTCCAATGCAGATTTCATAACAGCGATTCATGCAGACAGCGGTGACGGTGACGAGCTTTTACTCGTACTCTATCAGACAGATGAATCATTTACCGCATGGTTATCCGACGGAGATACATATACATACTCAAAGTGTAAACTCTACGATGGCAGCTACGAAGGTAATCCAGCAACAATTATTAAGATTGGAAACTATGAAATGACATATTTCAAAGATAAGACCGGTACTTACCTCTTCGACAATTACGATTTTGCAGGAGGATGTGAAACTCTAGACGAATATTATGCAGATCAGTTCATAGAAGCAATTTCAAAATAACTAAAAAGAATCTCGAATAAGACATTGGCTTATTCGAGATTCTTTTTAGTTATTTTAAAAAATTTTTTAACTGTATATCACTTACAAAAAGCTGAAATATCAATAAATACTATAAGAACTACTTTTGATCACCTCAAAGAATATTTATCCAATAGTTCTTCAAAATACTTGGGCAGCGGAGCTTCTGTTTCAATATACTCTCCGCTATGAGGCTGTATAAAGCCAAGGATTCTGGCATGAAGAGTCTGTCCCTCAAGCCCTTTTACAGGATGGCCATAAACATCATCACCGACAACCGGATGACCAATAGAAGCCATGTGAACCCTTATCTGATGTGTTCTTCCCGTCTCAAGTCTGCATTCGATATAACTGTATTTATCGGTCGAAGCAAGCACCTTGAAATGAGTAACTGCATTTTTACCGTTTGGTGTAACAGCCATTTTTTTCCTGTCTTTGATACTGCGTCCAATAGGTTTATCTATTACACCATCTTCTTTAACTTTACCCTCAACTATTGCAGCATATCTTCGCTTTATGCTATGATCTTTAAGCTGTTCAGCAATTATCCTGTGCGCGAAATCATTTTTGCAAATAAGAAGTGAACCTGTTGTATTCATATCGATCCTGTGAACTATTCCAGGTCGCATAACACCATTAATTCCCGAGAGATCCTTACAATGATATAATAAAGCATTAACAAGTGTCCCACTGTAATGACCTGCAGCCGGATGAACCACCATTCCCTTCGGTTTATTAACAACAATTAGATCATCGTCTTCATAGAGGATATCTATCGGAATATTCTCAGCCTCTATTTCCGGAACTATTTTCTCAGGAACTATAAGTTCAACCAGATCGCCTTCTTTAAGAACCGTTCGTGCTTTAACATTTTTTGAATTTACAGTAACTCCGCCATTATCTATGATTTTCTGAATATATGATCTCGAAAGATTCTCCACTGCATACGCAAGATATTTATCTATTCTTTCATCTGCATCATCAGAATCTATAACAAAAGAATACTTTTCTATATGTTCTTCTTTCATCTAAAATCCTCATCCTTCATTACTTTTCTGACTTGTTTTCAGGATTCAGAAAAGCAGAATGTATTTTGGGATTATTAGCCTTCTTCATATCCAGATCATCTTCTTTCCATACAAAAAGAATTGTTATGAGAAGTGCTGCTGTCCCTAGTGTGACATAGATATCTGCAACATTGAATACAGGGAAATCAATATATATTACATAAATAAAATCAATAACATATTTAAGTGTAACCCTGTCTATCATATTACCGATTGCTCCGGCCGTGATCAGACTCAGAAGAAATCTGAGAAAATGATATTTTCCATATGTGGGGATTCTTACCAGAGCAACAACAATTATACATACGAAAAGAACGCCTATGGCAATAAAAAACAGGCTCTGATTCTGCAGCATTCCAAATGCCGCACCTCTGTTTTCCAGATATTCCAATATAAGGAAATCCTTTATGACCGAAATAGGTGCCTTATTCATTAAATGTTCTACTGCAAGCTTCTTTGTAAACTGATCTGCTGCTACCAGAACTACTATTAAAATAAAATCTATAAACCAATATAAAACATTTCTGACTTTAATCATTTTTTTACCTGCATTCTTAGTCATCCATTGAAATGACAAGCTGCTTAAGAGCGTCCCGCATTTCATCATCTGTGACCGTAGTATCAATATAAGCCTTTCCCGGCTTTTTTAATAAAACAAACTTCACATGTCCGCCATCCATTTTCTTATCCGATTTTGTTATCTCGATAATTTTCTCAATATCGACTCCATCATCCAATGTTAACGGAAGGCCAAACGGAAGGAACATATCACGGATTTCATAGAATTCTTCCGTATCAAGATTCTCCCTTTTATAAGATATCCATGAGGCTGCTATAGTACCAAGCGCAACACATTCGCCATGCATAAGCTTAAAGTCCATATACTTCTCTATGGCATGCCCTATTGTATGTCCAAAGTTAAGCAGGGCTCTTTCCCCTTTTTCTGTCGGATCCTTTTCCACCACTGCGGCTTTGATCTCACAGCTCCTCTTGATCATCTTTTCAAGATATTCGGGTATCCTGTCATTTATCTCATTAAAATTATTGATCAGCCATTCATAATAGTTTTTATCTTTTATCAAACCATGCTTCAATATTTCGGCCATTCCTGATGCAAACTGCCTTCCATCAAGACTTGAGAGTACCGACATATTCATATATACAAGCGCTGGCTGATGAAAAGCGCCTACCATATTTTTGAATTCTTCAAAATCAACTCCGGTTTTACCCCCTATGGAGCTGTCCGTCTGTGAAAGGAGCGTTGTAGGTATCTGGATAAAACGGATTTTTCTCAAATATGTAGCCGCTGCAAATCCTGCAAGATCTCCTATTACTCCACCTCCAAGAGCAATTATAACATCATTTCTGTCAAAATGATTTTCTATAAGTTTTCTGTATACCAGTCTGACATTATCAAGTGTTTTATTATCTTCTCCGGCTTTTATTACAACGGATTCAACCAGAGAAAAAATATTTGAAATAATATCATGAACTTCCTTTTCATATAATGGTCCGACATTACTATCAGTCACGATACACGCTCTTCTGCCATTAAGATCAAGTTCTTTTAAACTATCCAAAAGCTTTGAAAAGTTATTTTCTATAACTATTTTATATGATGGTCCGGATGAAGTTTCAGCTACTGTTAAAGATGTTGACATTTTTCCCTCCACGTAAAGCCGAGTGCCAGTTAATTAGGACAAACCAGCATCTTAGATGCATAAAAGAAGGCGGAAACCATGTTCCGCCTTCCATAATAATCATAAAATTTTTATTTGATTACATTCTTCCAACTGCAAGCGGTAAATCAAAGGCATTCTGTAAAACACTACCCTGAGAATCACCTGAAATTTCTACACTCTTAGGAGCTACGATAAAGATATAATTTGAAATCTTTACCATGTTTCCATCAAGTGCATAACAAGCACCTGAAATAGTATCGATGATCTTCTGTGCAACATCCTCATTGATACCTTCAAGATTTAATACAACGGTTCTGTCTGCAAGAAGTGCGTCCATAATATCACATGACTCATCGGGAGCTGCAGGTTTGAACATGCAAACCTCTCTGCCGCTGTCAGCATTTCTTCTCTTCACCTGACGCATAGGTGTGATCTTTGCTGATCTTGAAGGCTTGGTCTCAACAACCTTTGGCTCTTCCTTACGGCTGAATCTCTTACGCTCTTCGAATTCTTCCTCATCGTCATCTAAATAATCATCATCGTAATCATCATAATCATCTTCATCATTAATGTTCATAGCCTTAACGAACTTATCTAATAAACTCATAATCAATCCTCCCTCAGTATTAGCCTTTAGAAATCCTTAACAAATATCTTATTCACGCTAACTTACTATAGTCTCTTTCTCCGAAAATACCGGTTCCCACACGTACCAAAGTTGCCCCTTCTTCTATCGCAACCTGATAATCCCCGGTCATTCCCATTGAAATTATATTTATAGAACTATTATTACTTATTTTTGAATTTATGTCAACACAAATTTTACACATTTTCTCAAAATATTGTCTATTATCTTCCGGATTTTCAACATATGGTGCCGAACACATAATTCCCCTTACGTTAATGTTAGGCAATTCGCTGATTTCTTGCACTTCGTCAGTCACTTTTTCAGGTGAAAAGCCGAATTTACTTTCTTCGCCGGCGATATTTATTTCTAATAAAATGTTCGCAGTGATTTCATGCTTAGCAGCCTGTTTACTAATTTCTTTTGCAAGAGCAAGGGAATCTACTCCATGAATCAATTCCACCTTATCTATAATATATTTAACCTTGTTTCTCTGAAGATGACCGATCATGTGCCATCGTATATCCTTAGGAAGCTTTTCAATTTTATCTACAAGCTCCTGTACATAATTTTCTCCAAAGTCTCTGATGCCCTCATTATAGGCTTCCATTATCATCTCTATCGGTTTAGTCTTACTTACGGCAATTAAAGTTACTTCGTCACGCTTCCTGCCGGAATTCTGACAAGCTTCATCTATTTTCTTTTCAACATTTTTAAGGTTTTCTGCTACTGATATCATTTTTACTCTCCCGAACACTACTGCTTTTTACTAATTTGAATGATCAATGCTGATCTGATAATTCTCAAGTTCAAAATTACTGGAACATAAGATCCTTATCAGAAACTCCATCACCATTAAGAACGATATGATCATAAACATTCAGACCGTACATCGTTCCTGATTCAACTATTGAATATTCTTTATTTGAATATAATACATTTATTTTTCTGAAATCTGCAAATCCACTGTTCATATTATAAACGCCTGTTAAAGAATCTTTCGTGCTTATAGTATATGTATCCTGTGAATCCGGCTTGATAAGAATATCTCCCGGATTAAATATCTCTGTCGCAACGTAGACATTTCCATCCACTTTATCATATATTTCGGCTTCAACAAATTCTGTTGTTTCTCCACCGTTCTCGAGGTAGGCTCTTCTTAAAAATCCATCGGAATCTGTATCCCCACCCTTGGTTACAAAATCCTCCGGAACAAGATAGAACTCCTTTTGAACAATAGATGTATTTGGAATCTTAAAGCCTTTCTTTTCATCTGTCATTAGCTCAATGTCAACAAATCTTTCACTGGAAAAATTAACCATCGAATTTGTAAAACTAAGCGATAGATACTGTCCATCGGAATTATTCAAAATAGAAGCTTTACCCCAGGCTGTATAGCCATTTTTAAGGAAATTAACTTCTATATATTCTCCATCCTTAACTTCCTCTTCCCACGAAGTATTCCATGGCATAACAATACTCCAGTTTTCACTGGTTATCAGCTTAAACGCATTATCTCCCTT
>JAIKZC010000455.1 GCA_024682575.1 Lachnospiraceae bacterium
GGACTATTCGCCTCCGTATCAACGGCGCTTTCCGCACGACTGATACTGGGCTGCGGCTTTGAGCTTCGAAGCTATGGTTTTTTAGTATTTTTCAGCACTGCGACAATTTATTATTTTCTGAAAAGATTCAGCTCCGCAGAAAAAAAATACCATTACCTCTATACCGTTATGATGCTTCTGACTATTTATACGCATTATATGGGATCATTAGTCATAACTGCTCTGGGAATGGTCGAGCTCCTGGTCATAATTTTAAGAAAGAAAAGTATCAAAAGACTGATACCATACTTTGTTACGGTCGCTCTTTTTCTGCCCTGGTTCATACTGATGCTCCTGCATAAACAGAAAAGTATTTCTTCTTTCTGGCCGACAACACCTACTCTGCCAAAGATAGTAAGGATCATAAGGAAACTGCTTTCGAGCGATGAACTGCTCTTTGTTGCCCTGATCATTACATTCCTCTATGTAATATTCAGAGTAATAAGAAATATATACGAGAAAAAAACTACTTCTTTCAAGCATTTCTCAGTTCTGACTTTATCCTGGATAGTCCTCTTTATTCTTGGATCTGTGTTTATTTACAGCACAATAATAAATCCGGCAGGGGGATTTTTCGTACAGAGGTATTTTATGGAGCTTGTACCGGTCATGCTCATCATCGATGCAGTCGGTATCTCAGAGGCAATAGAATTCATAACTTCAAAACGTGAAAGAGCTCTCCGACTTGAGCTTACCGCAATAGCCGCCTCATTCATAGTTCTCTATATCGGCATGGGAAATCTGCGTGAAGTAAGGGAGACTTCATCAACCAGCTCTGAAACCTTCAAGGAAGCTGCAGACTGGATCAAGTCTCAGGACGGACTATATGACGCAGACTCAGCTGTCGTATGCAGTGTCAATCCCAGAGCAACAGCCGGTTTCGTTGAGTACTATATACGCGACGGCGCAATAAAGCCTGATCTTCCGATGATCAGCCTGCAGGATTATGATCCGGTATCTGATCTGAAAAAATATAATAAACTTTATCTTGTATATGTCCATCGAGATATGGATAAACTGGAAGATGACGTTATGGATTATCTGGCAGAGAACTTTGATATCGCAGAAGATGATGAAGATATTAAGGCTGCTCTCCTCGTCCGCAAATAATAAAAAGCAGCTAAAAAAGCATCCCCACAAAATGTGAGGATGCTTTTTTATTTATTGACCCATCATTTTTCCTTCAAAATAAGTATCTATCATGCTGACAATCTTTTCTTTTGGAAGAGATTTAAGAAGATATCCCACCGGTCTCAAAGCTATGACCTTTTTAACCGTTTCCGGCTCATTATGTCCCGTAAGGAAAATTACCGGAATATCATTTCCATTTTCCGTACGGAGCATTTCTAAAAACTGCGCTCCCGTGCAGGCCGGCATTTCATAGTCAAGCAGGATCAGATCCGGAGTTCTGGTTGAGAGAAAAGTAATCGCATTCATTGCAGAGTTTACAAGACTTACCCTGTACTTATCGCTAAGCCATTCTTTGATCGTTGTAAGCATGATACCGGAATCATCTACAACTAAAATATGCTTGCGTCTTTTCTTTTTTGCATCAGAACCTGCTTCTGCAACTATCTCTGAAGCCATTTCGTTAGCATTGATCGGTCGATAATATTCCTTAAAGACACCGCCTGCAAAAATGTTCTCCTTAAGCTGCTTTATATCGACCTCATATCCGATAAGTATGACCTCCATTCCATTGCTTATGCAAAAGTCCCTGAAGAATACAAGATCACTATCTTCAAACCTTGTTATATCATCAATATAAAGATAAGCAAGTTCTCCCAGCTTATTATCGTGTTTCTTTATCTCATCCATATTCAATGCTGAGAAAACACATTCTATACCTTCCGCACTGACCTTCTGCATTATTGATTTGATGATAAATGATTCGCGGTCAGAAATAAATAATATCTTATCAGCCATTTAATTAGTCTCCTTCATGTAATCGTCAATAAGCGAAATAGCTCCATCTCTGTCCACTTCTGCCATTGCCTTTTTAAGTTTTACATATGTTTCTGCAAATTTGTCAGGCATACTATACTCTGAAAATGACTCCATCAGCTCCTTAGCTGTGTCAAAATCAAAAGCCTCCAATAGTTCTCTTAGATCTGAAAGATTGGCCTTTATATCGGCATCTTCAATCACAGGTTTATCTTCCCCTGCTGATTTCTCTTCATCTGCATTAAAGATCCTGTCAAATTCTTCATAGAATTTTCTGTAATCTTCAATAACGCCTTCGGTATCTGCTTCAATTTTTTCCAGATTAGATTCTCTTCCTGCCTGCTCAAGCTGCCATGC